>CAKZQZ010000029.1 GCA_937142855.1 uncultured Alphaproteobacteria bacterium
ATAATAAAATTTTATTGTATTTTTCATTAGTAATATGTTTTTAAGATTAAAGATTAGTATCCACTTTAAGATTTTCATAAGTAGAATACGTTTCAACATACGCATCTAAACCTGACGGTAATTGTTGTTTAGACCGTTCTAAAGTGCCTTTGAGCGTAGGATTACTTCCTGTATGATACTCAAAAATCATCGAACTTAACCATTTGCCACCTACATCATAAAGTTCTGAAGTAAGCAAACGGTTATTTGTTTTATTAATCAATGAAATAGCAATGTCCGAGTTTGAGTTTGTTGGTTCAACAGTTTGTTGAATAGTAACTAAGTCATTTCCAATAGAATTAACAGTAACTCCAAAAGCACTTGGGTTATTAATAATTTCATTCAAGTTAGTTGTGAAATTACTATACTGTCCCTGCATCATCAATTGATTAATCACATCATTTGGATTATCAATTTGTTTCAACAAATCAATCAAATGTGCAGCATCACCAAAGTCCATTGGCTCTTCATACATTTGCACATTTTGAGCATCGAACATTTTGATTTTTCCCTCTTCAATAATTGTTTTGTGTGGCTTTTTAATATTACCTTCAGGAGTTTCATGTTGAAGATTGAGACTTTGCGAAGGGGCTAAATCTGTCAATTCTACATAAATATTACCTTCTGTGTCAATTTCAATAATGACATGCTGCTTCGTAATTGAAGGTGTTTGTGCTGCCATATCCAGCACTTTTGTCACATCATCATCAACCATAAAATGTGTAGTAACTTCTGTATCATACTCAAGTCTAAGAGCATAATCACCTCTAAAAGAAGCAGTAATGCTACCATCAAAAGGATTTGGTAATCCTTCTTCCTTAGAACACTGCACATAAAACACACTCGAAAAAACGAGTAAAATCAGTGTACCGACAAAAATTTTCATCCGTCGATAGTTGAACTTTTGGCGATTTTTTCACCATTTACTGAATTTTTGCATAACTTGTTAAAGTTTATAAAATGAACAAATAGGGCTTATGTAAAGTATGTTTCGTCGCAGCTTCACATTAAGTCCTTTTTTATATTTAGACCTAAAAGGTCATAAAAGCCATAAGAATACTGTTACAAAGACTTTTCCTTGTAAAATCTACATTTCTCACCCTAAAATTGCTCTCTAAAACTCCTTTGATACAAGTTTATTAAGTTAAGTTTTCAAGAAACTTGGGAAACTTGTACTTTGTATCCATTACTCAATTTAATGTTTTTCAACATAAAAATCAAATGATAGGTCAAATTTATGTCATACAAGTTCCCCTTTTACTGATTTGGCTTAAAGCCAATAATGACTTTCGTCAATGTTATTGTTACAAATTCCAAAAATAACCAATTTCCAAACCGCCAAAATTGTAACCTTTGGTAAATGAACCAGTTAAAGTTTCAGAATCTCCATATAACTCATACGAACCTTTTAAAATATCACTTGATGCAAACATCAAATTCGCACCAAATCGCAAACCGCTATTTTCAAAAAGATATTGATACGATACTCCGATTTGAGGTAGAAGGAGAACCTTGTTTCCAATATTAATATTAGCATCAAACAGTTCTTTTGATTGTCTATTATCTAACCTTACGCTATAACCGATTCTTTTTTCTCTTCCAAAATGATAATTAAAAACTGCGGCCGCTTCAAACCCAAATTTCATGCGTTCTCCTGCCGAAAACGTATATCGTAAACCAGTAAATACCTCTGCAAATATCAATTCATAATTACGATTTTCTATCGTGAACATATCATCTCTATCTAAATCTACAAACGCATCAGTTGTGTATAAATTAATACTATAAGCATGAATTCCACCTCTTGCACCAACGAACCAATCTAAGCGTTCTGTCAAAACGGATTGTGTTCGTCTTGCTCCCAAACTCCAACCAAAATTATTATCAGAAAAAATACCTTTTTCAAAATTTGAATCTAAATTATAATCATTATTAAATAATAACGGATTGTTTTGAAAAGTCGCAATGGTCATTTCAAATGTTGGTAATGGATCTTTATCACTTTGAGCATTTAGATTAAGACCTAACGTTAAGATTATCAATAATTTAACTAGTTTTTTCATATTTTTTTTATTTAAAAAAAAATAATATCATTTATAAAACGAATCATTTTGCTCTCTTTTCGTCTGAAAAAAGTCAAAAGGAATCTTCTACCCTACACTTTGAGTTTTTTTATCGTTTAAAGTGATATAAGTCATTTGAATTTAAAATTCGTCACGGTTATTTTGTGACATTCGCTTTTGATGCAACACTTTTAACACAAAAGACCTCTATATTAATAGAATGTTATTTTCATAAAAAATATGAAGCACATCTTATAAAAGCAAAGTACGAAAATTATCATCTGAAAATACAAAATAAAATAACCAGAATGACATCTGTTCAATTAATTAGTATATCACACGAAACGGCAAATCTCTCTATTCGTTCTCTTTTTCATCTTAATCAAAATGAAAAGCGAGAATTTGTTAATATAGTAAAAGCAAAATTTGATATAAAAGGGATTTTGCTTTTAGCAACTTGTAATAGAACAGAAATTTATTTTGAATCGACTAATGCTACGACTACGGATATTTTAGATTGTTTATTAAAATTAAAGATTACGGAAAACGTAAGCCGTAATACGGACTACGTACAATATTTTACCCAAAAAGAATCTACGAAATCCACGATGAAATTTTTATTAGAAGTCGTGAGCGGTTTACGATCTTTAGTGGTTGGCGATATGCAAATTATTAGTCAATTCAAGCAATCGTTTCTATTTTCACAGGAATTAGGTTTACAAGGTCAAATTCTTGAACGTATGGCACAGACGATTTTTAAAATGCATAAACGGATTCAAAATGAAACCGATTTTCGTAAGGGTTCGGCTTCGACAAGCTATTTGGCATTGTTGGCTGCTCGTTCACATTTTGGAAAAGAAAATTTAGCAAAAAAGAAAGTTTTATTAGTCGGTGCAGGAGAAATCATTAAAGATGTGGCGAAATATTCTGACAAGTTTACTTTTAATAATATCACAATTACTAATCGAACAACTTCAAAAGCAGCAGCTATTGCCAACGAATATGATTTTAATGTAGCAATTTGGGAGAACCTAAATCAAGAAGTTGCTAAAGCAGATATTATTATCTCAGGAGTTAGTAGTCAAACGAATTTAATTACAAAAACAATAGAATTAGAGGGAATAAATAGCGAAAAAATATTTATCGATTTAGGAATGCCGGGTAATATTGATACAATATTAGAGGAAATACCAAATTTTCGATTGGTGAATATTGATGCTTTAAATACAAAATCAGAACAGGTTGAAGCAAAGCGTCAAAACGCAATCAATGCCGTAAAAGGAATCATCTATGACGAATATGAAACTTTCTTAAAATGGTTAGCAAAATTGCCAGTTAATCAAAGTTTGGGTAAATTAAAAAATCATATTCAAGATTTATTGACTCGTGAGATGGAAACTCAATTTGGCTATTTGGCCGAAGCCGACAGGCAAAAATTGGTTAGTCGGTTAAGTCAGCAGTTGATTAAACAGCCTGCAATTACACTTAACAGAAAAGCAGCTAAAAACACAGCATTAGCAGAAGCATTAGAAACCGTTTTTGCACTCTAATTTTATCTCTTAAGATTAACAACGTAAGCCGTATTACGTAGTAAGTTATGCGTACTACGTAATACGGCTTACGTTGTTAATGTATCAATTATTTATAGATTTTACTTTGATTTCGAGTTATAAATTGTTTCAAAGGCTGCTAATAATTCTTTATTTTCCTCAATTAAGCGATTATCTTTTACATAATCACCAATTATCATATCCAACAGATCTGCCATACTTACCTTTTGTTGTTTGGCCAAAAATTCTAAACACGCTCGATGATAAGGACTAATGACTGTCGTAAATTTAATACGTTTGCTGCGTTTGCTTGAAGCTTGAGGTTTTGTTGCTTTTTCAATTACATCTTCCGCAGCATCAATATTTGATTTTAAAGCCTCATTTTTTTCCTCAAACATTGAACTGCGTAATCTTCTTTTTTTAGCCATATCGTTATAGTTGATTAATAAAGGCATTAAATTTTAATGTCTTTATTGTAGTACAATTCTTAAAAATTCATCAAACCACATAGAAAACCCTTGTTTCGCTTTATTACTGGTTCTACCCTTTTTGTATAGACTTTCGTAAGTATTTAAGCGTTCATACAGGGCATATTGTTTGATTTTTGCCTTCATAAACCGAATTTTGGTATTTGATTCTAAATAATCAATTTCATCACTCAATTCCTGAATGGTAATTGCGTTTTTACGATAAAAATTAACCAAACCATATAAATTTAATGGTCGAGCTTTTTCTTTTCGTAATTCTTGAATATCTAATAAGAGTTTGGCATATCGCAACGTAGAATCCAGATTTAAAGCGCCACCTTTAAAAGGCACAAAAACATAATCTACAAAAGATAATAATTTGGTAATTTCTTGTTGTTTAATATCTTGTTCTAAATCGATTCGACCAGGTGTATCAATAAAAATAAAGTCATAATCTTTATCAAAATCGACAATCTTCTCTCTAATCTGATGATAAGTTAATGCTTTCACATCGTATGTAAACTCAAAATCTTCATACTCCTCTTCAACGATTTCTCGGTCATATTCTCGAATCGAAATAATACTCCGCTGCATGTCATTATCAATTACCAAAACTTTATAAGCAAAGTCAGGAGCAGCTAAAGCGTTTGCCGTCAAAATAGATAAGGTACTTTTACCAATTCCACCTTTTTGATTTCCAAATAATATAATCTTTGCCATGATATTATGATTTCTTTTGAATGTTTTAAAGCAACAATTTAGGCAAAAACTACGTAACACGGAACACTTAAAACGGTTTACGTAATACGTTATACGTACAAAAATAATAGTTTTTAAGTAAAATCAAAGGTTTTGCAGACTTTAATGTGCCAAAAAAAAGTGATTGAAATTTAGAATTGACAATAAATTGACGGATGTAATTTATTTTAGAATCAATTAAATGCTTTAAATGAACGTAATACGTATTACGTAACACGTAATTATTAAAACTTAGCGAAATGATTATCAACTGATCATATGGAAAATTGAAGTGCAGGAGAAATAATTCTTTATCTATTCCAAAATAGCTTTTATCTTATCAAAAATTTGAGCTAATAGGGCTGAATTATCTAAAAGATAGAAAAAAAGGGATATTTTAAATCATATTTTAAATCCGTTTTAAGGAATTTTAAATATTGAGTGAATATTTGACTACGATTTTTATAAATAATTGCTTAAAACGAATATTTTGACGTATATGACCTAAAAAACCTTTCGATAAGTTGTTATTAAACCGGTTTTTACGTCAAAATCGTTAAAAGATAGAATTCGAGGGTCAGCGGCCTTTTAAAGCACTTCTCTTCGTTTTTCGTTTTTTCGAATTGACGCAGAATCCTTCACAAGCGATAGAAAAAACCCTCGAATTCTATCCTTTAGAAAAATTTCATCGAAATTTTTCTAAAAAAAATGGAAATTGATTCATCAGTGAAAAGCATTGAAATGTTAAAAAGATAGAATTCGAGGGTCTTTTATTTTTCATTTTAAGCAACATAAAAAAACGTGTATTTTTTTAAATATTTTTAAAGTATTTTTAGAGCGGCTGAACCTATTGATATCACTATGTTGCAACTACGCAAAGAATAGAATTCGAGGGTCAAAAGATAGAATTCGAGGGTCAAAAGATAGAATTCGAGGGTCTTTTTAGCCCTATTTCCGAACTTAAAAGATAGAATTCGAGGGTTAAATAATAGAGTGAAAAAATAGTTCTATCTTTTCACTCTATCTTTTAAAAAAATTCTCTACCTTTGACCTATGTCAACAAAAACAAATAAGCCTAAAAAGACTGGTTCTCGCAAACAACAAGTGGCTGTACAATCGAATGCCTTGATCAATGCGAGATACGAAATGACTGCATTTCAGAAAAAAATTCTGTTATATATCATTTCTATGATTCAGCCCGATGACGAGGACTTCAAACAATATACGATAAATGTGAAGGATTTTGTAACCGATACAGATTACAAGTCGAAAATGCTTTACGGCAAACTTAGACAAGAAACTAAAGCTTTAATCGGTAAGGTATATGAAATCGAGGAAGCAGATCGTTTATCTCAAATTTCTATCCTTTCGGAAGCTGTTTATATCAAAGGGAAAGGAACGATTCAAGTACGATTTACACCTGCCTTAAAACCGTATTTATTACAATTAAAACAACATTTTACGGCAACTCCTCTGAAGTATATTTTGAGTTTTAAATCCGTGCATTCGATGCGAATTTATGAAATGTTGCATCAATTCAAATCGACGGGTTTCTTCGTAGAAAAAGTCCAGAAACTCAAATATCGACTCAAAATTGAAGATAAATATCAATCCTACTCTGCCTTCAAAAAATACGTTTTGAAGCAAGCTCAAAAGGAATTATCACAAACAGATATGGCTTTTTCTTTTAAGGAAATCAAGGAAGGGCGAAAAATCGACCGCTTAGAGTTCACCATCAAACCGCTACAGGAAATTCCTATCGAAGCCAAACAAGAACAGTTGATTACAAAGTTGGTTATGGACTTACGATTATCGCCACTTCAAGCCAAACGTATTGTCATTATGGTTTTGCCAGCCGATATTCATCGCACGATTTATGAAATCAAAGAAGCACATCGAGATGGCAAAATTTTAACAAATATTGCCGCTTATTCTATGGGCGTTTTTCGTAAGAAATTTCAAGTATAATTGAGATTTTTATTGTTTATCGCTGACAATTAGCTAATAATCAACTCACAATCAACTACGTATTACGTAAACCGTAATACGACTAATAAAAATTATTTAACAACTTGAAAATCAAAATTACTGTCATTCTAACAAAATTAAGATGATAAAGATCTAAGAATACGTTGAGTTCTAAATTAGAAAATAATAAAAAAATCACATAATACGTATTACGTAAAACGTATCAAAATTAATATTTTCTGTAACCTTATTTCCGCTAAATAATCATTCGTTTTATATTGTTTGCATCACCAAAACGCTCCAACAAATCAACCGCCAAATCCATTGCCTTTGTTAATTCCTCCAAACCATTAAAATCTAAAATCACCATCAAAAAGCGTTTCGTTTCATTCGTTACTGAAGTCCGAGTCGAGTCACTTGTCGGTGTTCCGAAAGCACCTTGAGCATCTCTAAAAGTCGCCAAACCTTCGATGTTTAAATTGCCTCGTCCGATGCCTTCGTAAGGTTCATTTGCTCCACCGACGCCTAAGGCGATTTCTCCCTCGATTTTATCCGCATCATAACCGCCAATTGAAAAGCCAGTTGAAATAGATACTAAATTCAATAAATCCACCACATTATTGATTTTATATAAACCTTTGCCCTTTACGACTCTTCTTAGCAAGGCTTCTGCCGAAGGTCGATAACGTGCCGGATCTTTTCCTAAAGCCTTATAACCTTTACGAGTTGCTGCAATTGTTAGCATTTTAGCGATGCTTGCCGTGTCCATTGTTTCCAATTCTGCAATCTTCTTATTAATTTCTGCCCATAAATCCTCATTATTACCCGATATTTGCACCGAACAAGAAATCACGCCTAAACGGAAATTTGGGCATTTTGAGGTTATCGTTTCTGTTATAGTTATCATCGTTTCTGTTTTTTTATTAGTATAACAACGTAATACGGTTTACGTAATACGCATTACGTAATTTTTTTATTAATTATCAGTAGGTTAACAACGATATAGTGTCAACTGTCTGCTATCAACCGTCAAGAATGATTACAAAAACTGCTTTTACAAATCTACAAACTGCGTTGTGTTCGATTTATGATAATCGAGAAGCACATACGATTGCTCGATATATTTTTGAGGATATTTTTAACATCCTCAATACTCAATCTGAAAAACAACTTTCGGACACGCAAGTTAGTGAATTGAAGACAATTCAAAAACGATTATTAAATTATGAACCGTGGCAACACATTGTCGGTTTTGCGGATTTTTATGGTTCAAAATTCCGTGTGTCGCCCGATGTCTTGATTCCTCGACCTGAAACGGAAGAGTTGGTGCATTTAGTTTTGGAGCATGTCAAGCCGTTGCAAACGATTTTGGATATTGGAACTGGAAGCGGTTCTATTCCGATTTCAATTAAAAAGAAATACGAACATTTGGAGGTTTTTGGTTTAGATATAAGCGAAGCCGCCTTGAATATTGCAAAACAAAATGCCGAACTCAATCAAGTTCAAATCAATTGGCGACAAGCCAATATTTTAAATCAAAATGAATGGAATAGAGTAGGAGAGAATCAGAAATTCGATATTATCGTCAGTAATCCGCCTTATGTCTTAGAAAGCGATAAAACCGAAATGCACCGAAACGTTTTGGATTTTGATCCAGAACTGGCTCTTTTTGTGGCGAATGAAACACCTTTATTGTTTTATGATGCGATTTCCAATTTTGCATTGCAATATTTAAAACCGAATGGGCAATTGTATTTTGAAATTCATCAGGATTTTGGGCAACAAACTACTACACTTCTGGAAAATAAAGGTTTTCGAAATGTGAAAGTTGTAAAAGATTTATATCAAAATGATAGAATAGTTTTTGGAAACATTTAAACGTAAGCCGTATTACGTAATACGTAGTATGGCTTACGTTTATAATTAATTTTGCCTTTCTGTATATAAAATAGTTCCATCAGGAAATGTAAAATCACATCGTTGTTTATCACTACTCATCCGATAAGTAATTTTTTGTTCAACATCTTCTACTTTAGTAATAAAGTAATCTTCGGTAATTTTAACTACCTGCCCCACTTGTCCACTTCCTGTTCTCTTACTGGTATAACTTAAAGAAAATGTATTTTGATTGAATACCACTTTAGTGCCTATCAATTCCTTTTTGACTAATTCATTTAATGCTAATGATTCAATTGGATTAATATCCTCCTTTGTTTTTATATCAATGATAAGGTCGTAAGTAATCCATACAGAACTTGAAGGAATTATGGCTATTCGTGGTGTACATCCAACAGCTATAATAAATAAGCCTAATATTATTAAACGCATCTGATTAAAAATTTGAAAGCAGTTAAGAATATCACTATTTTCAACTGCCTCCTTTAAGAAATACTATTACTCTAAATTTTCACTAAGAATCTTTGTTACAATCTCTGTCAAAGTATTTTCATCAACCTCAACGTTTGGATCATCCTCTGGAGGTAGAGCTATCATACCAGTAACAACATGGTCTCCACATCCTTCTTGATCTGGGAAATAAGATCCTTGTACATTCAAATTAAAAGAATTAATAGAAAAACTTCCATTCATAATATTATAAGAAGCGTCAATCCAACCTGTAACATGATAATCACAGCCTCCAAGACTAACAAAAACATCAACTTCAATCCTGATATCGGGTTTGAGTTCTAAACTTTCTACCGTAGAATTAGAAAACGCCATTGTAGAAAAAGTCAATGACAAAAATAACGCAAAAAATTTCATAACTTTATTTTTTATAAAATTAACAAATTGGGCTATGATTAGGAATACCACTCCTACGTAGCCCTTTTTAATGAATAAAAAGACTTTATATTGAAGCATTATATCAAGACTCCTTAACTCTTAATAAATACTTACTCATACCGACAAATAGGTCATTTTTCCAATCTTGTATTAATTGCTCTTTTTCATTATTGATAGTCGAAGGAACTATCGGGAATTTTCACTAACATTTTGGGAATGTGTGAAATTCAGGTAAATTATTGTGTGGGTGTGATGAAATACACAATAATTCTTAAACTAAGACAAAACAAATTTATAGAAATAAATCTACTTTTTCAAATAGCAAAAATGTTAAATTTTCAAAAAAAAAAAAAATAGCGTTGATAATCAACACTTTATGTGAATTCACTTTTGTATAAAACAGGTAATTTTACTTGATTTTCGATTTTGAAATTCATCAGGATTTTGGGCAACAAACTGTTGCACTTCTGGAAAATAAAGGTTTTCAAAATGTGGAAGTTTTGAAAGATTTATTTGGAAATGATAGGATTGTTTCTGGGAGTACTTAAACGTAAGCCGTATTACGTAATACGGCTTACGGCTATGATTAATGCTGTCTTTCTGTATAAAAAACAGTTCCATCAGGAAATATAAAATCATATTCTTGCTTATCACTACTCATTCGATAACTAATTTTTTGTTCAACATCATCTTTTCTAATGATAAAATATTCGTCAGTAATTTTAATAATACGACCTGTATCGCCTTTCTCTTTTCCATTATTAGTATAACTGAAAGAAAATGAATTTTGATTAAACACCAATTCCGCTCCTATTAATTCTTTTTTAAGTAATTGATTTAATGCCAACGATTCAATTGCATTAGCATCATCATCTGTTTTTATATCAATGATAAGGTCGTAAGTGACCCATACAGAACTTGAAGGAATGACAGCTAATCGTGGTGTACATCCAACAGTAATAATAAATAAGCCTAATATTATTAAACGCATCTGATTAAAAATTTAAAAGCAGTTAAAAATATTCCAATTTTCAACTGCCTCTTTTCAAGAAATACTATTACTCTAAATTCTCATCGACAATCCAATTTCTATTATCACCTATATTTATCAGATTTTTTTCCATTAAATCCAGCTTTTTCTAATTGTTCAGGTGTCCACCAAGTTTGAATATCACAATTTACCTTAATAAAATGAATCGTCACCTTATCATTCAACTTAACTTGCTTCTCCCATTCTTTAACATACATTTTATTAAGTGTTTTAACATAAGTTGACCAATAAGCAAGAATATAAAAATCAGCTTTAGGCAATTGATTAAAACTTATTTCTTCTCCGCCTAATGTTCGTAACTTTTGAAATTCTTCTTTTAAACTTAGGCTATCAACTGTTCGGTAAGTTTCTTCATTTTTTAATTTTTGGATAAAGTTAACCGGCTTAGTTGAACAAGAAGTTTCATTTTCAGCTAAGTATGGAATATAATCACCTTTGTCATTAAATATACGCATTGCTGGTAAGCCACCAACACTCTGATGAACTTCTGAAAAATATTCAAAACCAATTGAATACAGATTATTAGTATCAAAATCTCGCTTTTCCAAATAACTAACGAGTTGTTGCTGTGTTTTTGGCTTAACTCCTAATAAAGTTTTCCCCACAAATTGACATGATGAAAAAGTTACTAAACAACATAAAATTATTTTTTCCATATTGCATTTCAAAACCAGAATTAGAATATAAATTCCCTCCAGCTGCTTTGAGAATACTATGCCCTGCTGCTGTGTCCCACTCCATTGTAGGGGCGGTACGCGGATAAAAATCCATTTTACCTTCTGCTAGATAGCAAAATTTAATACTCGAACCTATATCCCGATCTTTAATAGGCCTTACAAAAGACATCCAGTTTTCTAATTCCCTTGATCTGTGATTAAAGCTACTTAAGGTTTTAATTTCATTATAATTTATAATTGAACACTGAATTTGTTGTGAGTTTTTAAAGTTATAATCTTGTTCAATTTTCCAAGCTTTGCCTTCAAAGTTGTACCATATAGTATTGGTAAATGGCTGTGCTATAAGACCAAAAATTGGTAAATTATTTTTAATGAGAGCAAAATTAACTGTAAAATTTGGGGTTTTATTTATAAATTCTTTTGTACCATCTATTGGATCTACCAACCAAAATATTTTTTGATTTTCTTGAAAATTCTGGGATTGTTTTAACTCCTCACTTACAATATTAATTTCTGGAAATAATTTTTTTAATCCATTAACGGCAATTTTATTAACCTCTATGTCTGCCTTCGTTAATGGAGATTCATCTTCTTTATAGTTTACTTGAACGTTGTCCAAGTCTTTGAAGTGAGACATGGCACATAAGCTACATTCTTTTGCCAAATCAATAATTTTTAAAATTTTCTCTAAACTTATCATATCTGTATATTTATTTTTTCTACTTTAACTTTATTGTAAAAGTGCCATAAAAATAAAGCTGCAGCTGTTCTATAAGGTTCCCATTGGTTTCCTAACTTTTCCATTTCATTTTCATTTGGTCTTAATTGAAATTTCTTTATAATTTTTACAGCTTCTTGTAGTGCTAAATCAGCAGAAGGCCATGCATTGATGTCTTGAAGTACAAATATTTTATAATTATTAATAGTCCATTTACCTACACCCTTAATTTTAATTAATGAGTTATTAATTTCTTCACTTGATAGTTTGTTCAGGGTGTTTAAATTTAACTCTTTTTTATGTATTAATTCAGCTAAATTTTTTAAATAAAAAGACTTTTGTGATGATAGCCCATACTTTTTCAAATCATTTACAGATAATGAAAGTAATCTATTTTCATTAAGAATATCATCTATCATTAATTTGTTATAAATAGTGTCAGCAACATTAGTAGAAATCTGTTGGCCAATAATTATTTTTGCTAAGCTTTGAAAGCCTTTTTTCATTGTTCTGTTTTTGGGAGGACCAATCTGATCATAAACTTTTTTAAAGGTATGATCGATTTTAATGATCATTTCAAAAGCTTTAAGCATTTCTGGGTTCCAATTAGATTTCATTTTTTTTCTAAATTTTATGTTGATAGATTAAAATTAATGTTAAGAGGTATTAATGCAATATAAACATAATTCAAAAGAAAAAATATGGGATTTATCATTAAGACTCTTTCATATAACTTTAATACTTCTAATTACTGGATCGATAGTCACAGCTAAACTAAACTTTTTAGAAATTCATCAGTTTTTTGGAGTTTCCTTAATAGGTTTAATATCTTTTCGAATTTTATGGGGGTTTATAGGAACTAATTATTCAAGATTTAAAATCTTAAATTTATCTGTTTCAGGTGCCTTAAATCAACTTTCAAGCAAAAAAAATGTCTACAATATTAAAACACCACTAGGTAGTTATTCTACTCTGGTATTTATGGTGATTTTGATAACTTTGACTATTTCTGGTTTATTCTCTAGCGATGATGTTTTATACGATGGTCCCCTTGCACACTTGACACCTAATCACACGTTCTATTGGGTTCGGATCCATGATTATTCACACTATATTCTATATTGCTTAATTTCACTACATATCATAGCAATTTTGTATTACCAAAAAGTAAAAAAACACAATCTAATAAAAAGAATGTTTGGTTTTTACTACAAGATAGACCAACACATTTCTTCTAAAAACAATGAAACACCTCTTAAAGGTGTGTTCATTTTATTAATATGCACTATATTGCCATCTTTATTTCTAATTTTAACTAATTAACCAATATCAGCTGTAAAACCTGCTGCTTCAATTCCTGCAACTGCTGCTATTTCATCATTATCTGAGGTATCACCTGATATACCTAGTGAACCTACAATATTTTTATTTTTATCTCTAATTAGAACTCCACCAGGAACAGGAACTAAGGCTCCATCTGTGAGTGCATTGACAGCATTTATAAAGTAGGCTTGCTGTTCTGCTCTATTAAATAAAGCTCTGGAACCCATACCCATTTGAAAAGCGCCATTAGCTTTACCATGGGCTATTTTAAAACGTAAACTACTAACACCATCTTCTCCAGAACAAGCTTTAATTGCTCCACGGTGATCTAAGACAACCACCATTATAGGGTTTATTTTTATCTCTCTTGCCTTTTCAATGGCACTATTAATTATTAAATTAGATTTTTCTAGAGTTATTGGCTCCATATTTAACTCAGACATTTTAAAACTCCATTTTAAATTTATTAATTCTTATTTCTCTTTTAACTTATATTCTAATTTATGATAGATGTATTTTTAAATCTTTTTATTACAACTAGTTAAATAAATTAATATGAACCCAAAGTTAGATTATTTGAATTTTTTACAATCAAATGAAAAATATATCAATGATAAGAGTAATTTTATAGTTGTTGCTTTTTATAAATTCTTTGAACTCCAGAATTTAGAGGAATTCAAGGATATTTTAAGGTTAATTTTTAATGATACATTAGTTAAAGGCACTATATTATTAGCTAAAGAAGGCATTAATGGAACTATAGCCGGTATGCCAAGTGAAATTAAAAATGTATTAGATGAATTATGGAATTTAGATAATTTAAATGATTTAGAAGCTAAATATTCTCTTGCTCCTCAAAATCCATTTTTTAGAATGAAAATTAGACTTAAAAAAGAAATAGTAACGCTAGGTATTGATAATATTTCTCCTAAAAAAGAAGTGGGTAAATATATAAAACCAGAAAATTGGAATAGTTTTATATCTGATGAATCATTAATACTCATAGATACTAGAAATGATTATGAAGTATCTATCGGTTCTTTTGATAAAGCAATAAACCCTAATATAAAAAGCTTTAGAGAATTTCCAAATTGGGTTTCAAAAAACCTTCTTAATAAAGGTTCTGAAATTAAAAAAAAGAAAATAGGAATGTTTTGTACCGGAGGTATTCGGTGTGAAAAGTCTACGTCATATTTAAAATCTCTTGGTTTCGAAGATGTATATCATTTAGAAGGTGGAATTTTAAAATATCTTGAGAAGATTCCTGAAAACGAGACTAAATGGAATGGTAGCTGCTTTGTTTTTGATTACAGAGTTTCTGTAAAGCACAGTTTAGAGTTAGGCGATTACGACATGTGTTTTGCTTGTAGAATGCCTATTAATGATGAGGATAAAAAGAATAAATATTATATAAAAGGGCAAAGTTGCCACCACTGTTTTACACGTTCTAATGTAAAGCAAAAACAAAGGTTCAAGGAGCGTCAAAAACAAATAGAAATTGCAAAGAAAAAAAATCAATCACACATAGGCCAACCCAATAGCAAGGATAAATTTTAATTTAATAGTTTTAATAACATCTCTGGAGGACGTCCAATAATAGCATCATTCAATTCATCACCTTGATATTTTATAGCCAAAGGTCTTTCAATAATGATTGGGTTTTCAACAATAAATTTAATTAGTTCATCAATAGATGATTCATTCACATCTATATTTAAATCCTTAAATTTTTGTTCGTTTTTTCGGACAATGCTATTTTTATCGAACTTTAAATTCTTTAAAATGTACTCTAAATCCTTTTGTAAGATTCCAACTTCTAAGTATTTAACAATTTCAAATTTAACATCATGAGAAGAAAGTAACTCTAAAGCTTTTCTGGATTTAGAGCATCTAGGATTATGATAAAGTTTTATTTTACTATTATTTATAAAAGGCCTCCATTGCCCATGTCATTAATTTCTTTCTTAGAGATGCCAAGTTCACTAAATAATCTCCATAATATCCAATCAACGCCATTTTCTTTAGGTGATCGTGCGCACCCTGGCATTCCAACAAGATCTATATTTTTATTATTCGTTTTTATATTTCCTAGTAACATTAAGTTTCCAGGCTCTACAGGCATTCCCAAACGCTTAACTTTACCGTGATTTAACTTTAATGATTTAGGAATTATATCATTAATGTCCGTAATAGCTGATGCACCAAAAACCAGAATTATGTCTGCATTTTTATCAATACTTTCTTTGATCCTTTCAGACAAGATTTTTACAGAATGTTCGCATTTTTTTTCAACAAAATTATTTATACCATATTTTATCAGTCTATCTTTAGTAACTATAATTGTCTTTTCTAAAATCTTAGTAGATATTGTTTCATTTTGAGTTTGAATTAGGTGAATTACTTTATGTTTAAATGGTATTACCTGAAAACAGTTAGCAGATTTTTTAATAACATTATTTAAGGTCATTTTATCAATAGCAAATGGAATTGCTTTTGTAGATATTACGACTTGATTTTTCTTTACAAAAGTTAAATTTTTTTTTGATGCTACTGCAATTTTATCAGTAACTGAATTAATCTTTAAGAGTTGTTTGGGGTCAAACTTTATTACTCCATTAACATTCGAGATTAAATTACATCTACCTTGCTTTGGGATATCAATAGTTAAATTAGAATTTTTTTTCATAACAATTTCTTTTGATATTTCAAAAACTGCTTTATCTTCTTGAACATCATCTTTTTCAAGTTTAGCACATATAATTGAATTAATATTATCTTTTAAGAAAAGTTCTATGTGACTTTTCTTTATTACAGTACCTTTATTAACTTTTATTTTTTTATTATTTTTATCTTTTACAAACATAGAATTTGTTAAAATTCCATTTAAAGATGATTCAGTTTTTAGCTCACCGAAAAACATTGTTAACCTATAAATTCAAATTTAGAATGTTATAACCTATATGAATTTAATAAAAATGTTAATATTTTTAGTTTTCAATATAATAATTCTTGACCAATTACTGATCTGAGGATATGAAACACTTTGGAAATATATGGGGCTGTAGCTCAATTGGGAGAGCGCCTGCTTTGCAAGCAGGAGGTCGTCGGTTCGATCCCGTCCAGCTCCACCATATTTTAATTAGCACACTTTATTTGAGAGTTAATCATGGCAGTACCAAAAAGTAAAATCACAAGATCCAGAAGGGGAATGAGGCGTTCTCATGATGCTTTAAGCTCTGATGCATACGTTGAAAGCAAAGAAACTGGTGAATTGCATAGACCTCATCATATTGATCTTAAAACAGGCATGTATAAAGGCAGGCAAGTTTTAAAAGTTAAGTCCAAAGTTTAAAATATCTGCATTATTATCGAAGATTTTTGAAGGTATAAAATGTCTAAAGAAAATAATGAAAATAAGAATAGCTCATTAAAAAATAATGTAAATTCTTCAGATAAAGTTAAAATTCATAAAGAACCATTATTTAATATTGGTGATATTGTTAAACACAGAATTTACCCTTTCAGAGGTGTTATAATTGATGTTGATCCTGAATTTTCCAATACTGAAGAATGGTATCAATCAATTCCTGCTGAAATCAGGCCTTCTAGGAAACAGCCATACTACCATTTAATGGCTGAAAACACAGAAACTTTTTACACTGCTTATGTTTCTCAACAGAATCTTATAAATGATGGTGAAAATGGCCCACTTGAACATCCTGACTTAGAGGAAATGTTTAGTGGTATGGATAAAGGTAAATATCATTTAAGAAATGAAGTAAGAAACTAATTTTTTTTTTATTTATCCTTTAATTAGTACTAATTAAGTACTATATATAATTTATGTTAAAATTAAATAAAATGACCGATTACGCAGTTGTGTGCTTGGGTATGTTAGCAAGAAAGCCTGATCGTTTTATGTCTGCATCTGAGCTGTCAAAAGAAACAGGTTTAAAGCTCTATACTGTCCAAAAAATTTTAAAAGTTATATTAGCAAAGAGTGATTTGTTAAAGGCAGAGCGTGGTGTTTATGGAGGATATACTCTTAAAAAAAAATCAAACAACATAACTGTTGCAGAAATTATTGAGGCATTGGATGGGCCTATTTCACTAACTTCGTGCGGAGACAAATCAGATTCGCTTTGTCAATCAAGTGATATTTGTTTTTTAGGAGGTAAATGGAATCAAGTTAATGAAATTATTAGAAAGTCTCTAAATGATATATCTTTAGATGACCTTTTAAATTTTGATAATCCTTTTCCAGTCGAATATGAAAAACCAATGTTAAACAAAACAATGAATTAAAAGGAATTTAAATGGTCGCAACTCAAGAAACAATTGATAAGGTTAAAGAAGTTTCCCAATCTTATAAATATGGTTTTGTTACTAACCTAGAGGCTGAAAAAGCTCCCTTAGGTTTAAATGAAGATATTGTAAAGTTTATATCAAAAAAGAAAAAAGAACCTAATTGGCTTCTAGAATGGAGGCTTAAAGCCTATAAAAAATGGTTAACAATGAAACAGCCAAAATGGGCTATGGTAGATTTTCCTGAAATTAATTTTCAAGATATTTATTTTTATTCTGCTCCCAAAACAAAACCTAAATTAAACAGTCTTGATGAAGTAGACCCAGAACTACTTAAGACATATGAAAAATTAGGTATTCCTATCAAAGAGCAAGAAATGCTTGCTGGAGTTGCTGTGGATTATGTTTTTGATTCAGTTTCTGTGGCTACCACTTTTAGAGAAAAGTTAGAAAAAGAAGGTATTATATTTTGTCCTATATCTGAGGCTGTCCATAACTACCCAGAGCTTGTTAAAAAATATATTGGCTCTGTTATACCTGTTGGTGATAATTATTATGCAGCTCTTAATTCTGCCGTTTTTACTGACGGTTCTTTTGTATATATTCCTAAAGGAGTCCGCTGTCCTATGGAACTGTCTACCTATTTTAGGATTAATGAACAAAATTCTGGGCAATTTGAAAGAACATTAATTATAGCTGAAGATGATTCTTATGTTTCTTATTTGGAAGGCTGTACCGCTCCACAAAGGGATGAAAATCAATTACATGCTGCGGTTGTTGAATTAATAGCTATGGATAATGCAGAAATAAAATATTCAACTGTTCAAAATTGGTATCCTGGTGACAAGGATGGTAAGGGTGGTATCTATAATTTTGTGACTAAAAGGGGTAATTGTCTTGGTAAAAGGTCAAAAATTTCTTGGACTCAAGTAGAGACTGGATCAGCTATTACATGGAAGTATCCCTCATGCGTTTTAAGAGGTGATGAATCTGTTGGTGAATTTTACTCAGTTGCTGTGGCCAATAATGCGCAACAAGCTGATACTGGAACCAAAATGATACATATAGGCAAAAACACTAAATCGACTATAATATCCAAAGGAATATCAGCAGGTAAAGCACAGAATACATATAGGGGGCAGGTTCAAATTCAAAAAAGTGCTTCAGGGTCTCGAAACTTTACACAATGTGATTCTTTATTAATTGGTGATAAGTGTGGTGCTCATACGGTGCCATACATAAATCAATTTACTCCATCTGCAAGAGTTGAACATGAAGCAACTACATCTAAAATTTCTGAGGACCAACTTTTTTACTGCCTTCAAAGAGGTTTAGATACGGAACAAGCAACTTCATTAATTGTAAATGGATTCTGCAAAGAGGTGATGAAAGAATTACCAATGGAATTTGCAGTAGAGGCTCAAAAACTTATTGGTATAAGTTTAGAAGGCTCTGTGGGTTAACTAAGATAAATAATTGGAAATAAATAATGTCGTTATTAGAAATAAAAAATGCACACCTAAAACTTGATAATAAAGAAATACTTAAGGGAGTATCTTTATCAGTAAATAAGGGCGAAGTTCATGCTATAATGGGACCTAATGGTTCTGGAAAAAGTACCCTTTCTTACATGTTAGCAGGAAGAGAAGGGTATGAATTAGAGACTGGCGAAATTTTACTAGAAGGAAACCCTTTGAATGAAATGTCTGCAGATGAAAGAGCAAGGTCCGGCCTTTTTTTAGCTTTCCAATACCCAGTTGAATTACCTGGTGTAGGTGGAATGAGTTTTCTGAGAGAGGCTGTTAATTCAAGAAGAAAGTTTCTTGGAGAAGAAGAATTTGACCATTTAGGGTTTGTAAAAGAAGCAAGGAAAGAAGCTTCAAAAATGTTTGTTAAGGATGAAATGTTAAAAAGAGCTGTGAATGTTGGGTTCTCTGGAGGAGAAAAAAAACGTTTTGAGATTTTACAAATGGCTATGCTTAAACCTAAAGTTTCTATATTAGATGAGACTGATTCAGGCTTAGATGTTGATGCTCTCAAAATTGTTTCAGAAGGGGTAAATGCTCAAAGAAATAAAGAGAATGCAATTGTAGTAATTACACATTATCAAAGATTATTAGATTACATTGTTCCAGATTTTGTTCATATTTTATCAGATGGTGCCATAATTAAATCAGGTGGACCAGAATTAGCGCTTGAAGTTGAAAAAAATGGCTATGCAGGTTTGATTAATGCTGCATGATGTTAAAGAAGACTATGTTAGGTCTATTAAAAAATATACCTCCTCATATCACGAAAACCATTTTAGAAGCTTGGCATCAAAAGATTTTAATGGTTGGCCAAATCCGTTAGAAGAAAAATGGAGGTTAAGTAGGTTAGGAGCTTTATCTAGAATTAAAATGTTGCCCATTAAACCGGACTTAAAAAAAGTATCTGATTCAAATAAAAAATTAGGTTCATATATTTTAAAATTTATAGATGGCGCATTTCGTGAAGATCTTTCATCTGAACTTCCTACGGGTATAAGTTTGAAGGAGTTAAATGAAAAAGAAAGCCTAGAGTTCTTTCATAAAATTAAAGAAAGTGACCTAAACAATCATCCTTCTACTAATGTTTCTTTGTCATGTACCCCTTCAATTATAAAATTAACAGTAAATAAAGATACAAATGTTAAGGAATTAATTGAGATTTTTTATGAGGGTGGTCATCAAAACTTTTCTGTTCACCCAGTTCTATACGTAGAACTAAAAGAAAATAGTAACCTATCTCTTATTGAAAATTTTAATCATTTCACCTCTCTTGTAATGCCATTACAATTAACGGAAATTCAAGAAAAAGGGTCTTTAAAATCTATTAAAATTTTTGATGATAACGACGATACCTATAATTTATCTGCTCACTGTGCTCTATTATCGAAGGAAGCTACTTTTAATTCGTTCTCCCTAGTAAAAGGAGGGATTTTTACTCGTTCAGAAACACATGCTTATTTAAATGGAACCAATGCCAAATTAAACCTAAATGGAGTTTATATTTCGGGAAAAAAACAACATCATGATCTTACTACTGCTATATATCATGATGTACCAGATTGCACTTCCAAACAGATTGTAAGAGGTGTTTTAGGAGGTTTTTCTTCAGGAGTTTTTCAAGGAAAAGTAAGAGTTGCACCAGATGCTCAAAAAACTGATGGTCAACAAATGAGTAAAGCAATTCTAGTATCTAAAAATGCAAATGCAAATGCTAAACCAGAACTTGAGATTTATGCTGATGACGTTGTATGTGCTCATGGCGCAACAGTTGGAGAATTAGACGACGATCAATTATTTTATCTTAATAGTAGAGGTATTCCAGAAAACAAAGCAAGACAAATGCTAATTCAAGCTTTCTTGAAAGACATAATAAATGATTCTGTGGATGGTCAATATCATGATTATATTTTTAACGAAGCACAATCATCCTTATCATCCATCTTGAATGAAGAAAAATAAAAAATGAATAATTATGATATTGAAAAAATAAGAGATCAATTTCCTGCTTTAAACAGACATGTTTGGAATAAACAACTTATTTACCTTGACTCAGCTGCATCGATGCAAAAACCTCAACAAGTTTTAGATAGTATCTCTAAAAATTATTCTTTTAATTACTCAAATGTTCATAGAGGTCTTCATAAACTATCTGAAGAAGCGACTTCAAATTATGAAGGCGCTAGATTAAAAATTGCTAACTTCGTTAATTGTAACGAAAAAGAAATTGTTTTCACATCTGGAGCAACTGCGGCAATAAACTTAGTTGCATATAGTTGGGGTATGAAGAATTTAATGCCTGGAGATGAAATCATTATTACAATTGCAGAACATCATGCCAATATAGTTCCTTGGCAGCTTGTTGCAAAGCAAAGAGGAGCAAAAATAATTGCAGCTAAAGTTGATCCTGATGAAGATTTCGATTCAGAGATTATAGGAAATTTAGTTACTAACAAAACGAGAATAATAGCTTTTCCTCATGTATCTAATGTTTTAGGAACAACTTTCCCCGTTAAAGAAATTTGTAATATTGCCAAAAAATGTGGGGCCATAAGTGTTGTAGACGGATGTCAGGGTATTATTCATGATAAGGTTGATGTAAAAGATTTAGGTTGTGACTTTTATTGTTTTTCTGGACATAAACTATATGGCCCAACAGGAATTGGAGTTTTGTTTGGCAAATATGAATTACTGGAGGAAATGCCACCATTCCTTGGTGGAGGCGATATGATAGATGTAGTTCGGATAGAGGAATCCACATATGCAGAGCCACCTACCAAATTTGAAGCAGGAACACCTCCAATTGTAGAAGCCATAGCCCTTGGTGAAGCAATAGACTGGGTAAACCAAATAGGAATTGAAAAAATTGGACTTCATGAAAAAAATGTTATTTCTTATGGTACTTCTTTAATAGACTCAATTTCAGGTGTTAATGTTTTTGGAAAATCTCCTAATAAAACAGGCGTTGTTTCTTTTACCATGGATTGCGCACATTCTCATGACATTGCCACTATTATTGATAGAGAAGGGATTGCTGTTAGGGCAGGGCATCACTGCGCTCAGCCTCTAATGGATTATTATAATTTAGTATCAACTACGAGGGCTTCGGTTGGTGCTTATTCAACGAATGAAGATTTTGATAAGTTAGCAGAATCGCTGACTAAAGTGAAAAAAATATTTGGTGCTTAAAATGAATGATATAGACCAACTTCCTTTGTCTGCCTTCATGCCTGGTAATTCAGTATCAAGTCCTGGTAAACCATTTATAGCAAATGCTGGGAAAAAAAATGATAATTGTAAATCTCAAATTCAATTAAATCAGGTAATAGAATACCTTCAAACTATTTTCGATCCTGAATTGCCGGTTAATATTTATGATTTAGGTTTGATATATGACATTAAATTATTAGAAAATAATAATATTAAAATTAAAATGTCTCTTACTGCGCCCGGTTGTCCAGTCGCAGGAGAGATGCCAGGACAAGTAGCTGAAAAAGTTTCACAAATCCCTGATTCTGGTTTGGTCCAAGTTGAGTTAGTTTGGGAACCAGCATGGACAAAAGACAGAATGAGTGAAGATGCTAAAATGGCACTTGATGTCTATTAATTTTTCAAGGAGTTTACTATGACTGCTGATAAAAAACCTTTGTTAACTCTAACAGACGCTGCTGTCAATAGAGTTAAAAGTATTATGGATAATGCCAATTCAGAGGTGATTGGGCTAAGGATAGGTATTAAAACAGCTGGATGTTCAGGTATGAAATATAATGTTGAATATGCTACAGAGATCAAACCTTATGAAGAAAAAATAATCTCAAAAGGTGTGGTTATATGTATTGATCCAGCTGCAATAATGTTTTTAATTGGATCAGAAATGGATTATGTAGAAGAAAAATTCAGCTCAGGGTTTGAATTTAAAAATCCAAACGAGATTGCACGATGTGGTTGTGGTGAGAGTTTTACCGTAGCTTAATCATATATTAAAACTAGGAATAGATAATGAAAAATGCTGAAGCATTTTCTTCAAACGATAAAATTTTATCTCCCTTAAGGACTTTACAAGAATTAATTAGGTTTGTAATTCCTAAAGGTAATAAAGAAATGCCTGTTCGGATTATATTGGCCTTGATTTTTTTAGGGTTGGCTACGCTAGTAACGGTTTATACACCATTTTTATATGGAAAGGCTGTCGATTTAGTATCTGACGGAAAATCATTAGATTTAAGTTTATTGTGGTTTGTAATTGGATCCTACGCTTTAGCAAGGTTAGGACAAGTTTTTTTTGACGAAGCTAAAGAGTTTGTGTTTGCAAGGGTGGCGCAAAGGGCTGTTAGAGGTGCCGCATTAAAAGCATTTAAACATATGCATAGTCTATCTTTAACGTTCCATTTAAATAGACAAACAGGGGGGTTAACCAGAGCAATAGATAGAGGTGCTAAAGGTATTGAGTTTTTACTTAGATTTACAGCATTTGAAATTGTACCAGTTCTAGTTGAGTTAATAACCGTTGGGATTGTTCTATGGGTTACCTTTGGATTTACATACGCAGCGGTAACAGTAACTACTGTGTTAATCTATGTCATTTATACTATTAAAGTAACTGAATGGCGAATAGCCATAAGAAGAAAAATGAATTTAGCTGATGAAAATGCATCAACTAAAGCTGTTGATAGTCTTTTGAATTATGAGACTGTAAAGTATTTTAACGCCGAATTAATTGAAGCAGATAGATTTAATAAGGCGATGAAATTATACGAAGATTCTGCTGTAAAAGCTAGAGCTTCTCTTTCAATTGTTAATATTGGTCAAGGTGGCATAATTGCCTTGGGTTTATTCTTAATTATGGGTATGGCTGGAGAAGATATAGCTAAAGGTAATATGTCGATAGGAGATTTTGTTGTTGTTAATACATTTTTACTTCAATTATATTTACCTTTAAATTTTCTAGGGTTTGTTTACAGAGAAATTAGACAATCTTTATTAGATATGGGAAGAATGTTCGCATTAGTAGATGAAATACCTGATATTGTTGATAAAGAGAATGCAAAAGAGCTAAAAGTTGTACATGGAAAAGTAAGTTTTAAAAATGTTAATTTTTGGTTTGGGAAAAGACAAATTTTAAAAAACTTAAGTTTTGAGATAGGCCCTGGAAAAAAAGTTGCAATAGTTGGGCCTACTGGAGCAGGAAAATCAACAATATCAAAACTTTTGTTTAGATTCTATGATCCATCTTCAGGAAATATTTACATAGATGACCAGTGTATTAAGGGTTTAACACAGGCTTCTTTGAGATCAAACATTGGAGTTGTGCCCCAAGACACAGTATTGTTTAACGATACGATAAAGTACAACATATCTTACTCTAAACCAGATTCGTCTTTAAAAGAAATAAATAAAGCCGCCAAACTCTCTTCAATTGATAAATTTATAAAAAACCTTGAATTAGGATATGATACTATTGTTGGTGAAAGAGGATTGAAACTTTCAGGTGGTGAAAAACAAAGAGTTGCAATTGCAAGAGCTCTATTAAAAAATCCAAAGATATTTATATTTGATGAAGCAACTTCGGCTCTTGATACAAAAACAGAAAAATCTATTGAAAAATCTTTAAAAAAATTATCGAATAATAATACGACTCTAGTAATAGCACATAGGTTGTCAACAGTCATTGATGCTGACAAAATCATCGTTTTAGATAATGGTCAAGTTAAAGAAGAAGGTTCTCATTCTGAGCTTTTAGATAAAAACGGCTTATATGCGGAAATGTGGCAAAGGCAACAAGAACTTTTATCTTAATTTTATTACATAGAAAATTGTTCTTTTAAGTATTTATCTTCCATACTATTAGTTCGGTCATAAAGTATTCGTAGACTAATGTCAGGCCGTTGCGAGATAAAAACTTTTTTTATATTTTTTACTTCCTTAGCATCTGCGCTTGCACTAACAGGTCTTAGTTTAGGGTTGAGAATATTAAACTCAACTTTAGACCTGTTTTTTATTAAAGCTCCTTTCCATCTTCTTGGTCTAAAAGGGCTAATAGGAGTTAAAGCCAAAATTTCAGAGCCAATTGGCAAAATTGGACCATGTGCAGACAAATTATAAGCAGTTGAACCTACAGGAGTTGCTACCATTACTCCGTCACACGTTAATTCACTTAACCTTTCAGTATTATCAATTTTTATTGAAATTATGGCGCTTTGATGGGTCCTTCTGAATATTGAAACCTCATTAATTGCTAATTCAGTGAACTCATTATTCTTTGAATCTATAGCCTTCATCTCTAATGGGTGGACTATGATTTCATTTGCATCCATTAACCTTTCAACTAGATTTTCAATTTCAAATTCATTCATTAAAAATCCAATGTTTCCTCTATTTAATCCGAAGACTGGTATATTAAAGTCTATACTCTGTCTCATTGCAGCTAGCATTGCGCCGTCACCTCCAACTGCAACGATGACTTCAGCATTGGATATTTCAACTTGACCATATAATTTTAGTAATTCGTCAGAAACTGATTGTGATTTTTTATTCTTTGCAATGCTAAAATGAATTTTCAAAGATTTTACCCTTTTTGTGGCATTTAAATTAATTTCAAGTTAAAACAATCTCATATTAAATGGTGATTTAAATGAAAGCAATAGAAACAGCACTTAGCTTAACTCAGGCATACAAATTAGGTATTGAAAGATTTGAAAATATGCTAGGAGATGAATTTTCTAAAGCTGTTAAGCTAATGAGTAAAAGTTCAGCTCATATAATAATTTGCGGTATGGGGAAGTCTGGCCTAGTAGGTAGAAAAATATCTTCAACTCTTGCATCCACAGGAACACCTAGTATATTCCTTCATCCTGCCGAAGCAATTCACGGAGATTTAGGGAAGGTACAAAAAAAATCAATAGTTTTACTGATTTCATATTCTGGTGAAACTGGTGAAATTATTGCGCTTATTCCAGCACTTAAAAGACTAGAAGTTACTATAATTGCTCTAACAGGTGTTAAGGAATCAACGCTTGCGTCAAAGTCAGACATAATACTAGATACTTCTGTGGATAGAGAAGCATGTCCATTAAATTTAGCGCCAACTACATCTTCAATGATTACAATGGTATTAGGAGATGCTTTAGCTGTATCATTGATGGAGGTTAAAAATTTTAAACAAGAGGATTTTGCCTTAACTCATCCTGGAGGCTCACTTGGTAAGAGACTACTATCAAGTGTTAAAGATGAGATGAAACAAAATAATCTTCCGTTTGTCGAGAAGCAATCAACCGTTCAAGAAGTTCTGGTTAAAATGACAGAAGGTAGACTTGGCCTGGCTTTAGTAGGTAGTAAAGAAAAATTACATGGAGTTATTACTGACGGAGACATAAGGAGAGCATTAATTGATAATAATCAATTTTCCCAATTAAAAGCGATTGACTTAATGAATAAAAACCCTTTGACAGCCTTTGAAAGTGACAATCTACAAGTTGCAGAAAAGAGAATGAGAGAAGCCAAGGTTCAATGTTTAGTAGTAAAAAATAATATCAATGAAGTTGTAGGGGTAATTCAAATTTTTGAATAAGTTTTCGGTAACTTTATGGATATTTCACTATTTGACTATGAATTAAATTCTGACTTAATTGCTCAAAGACCTTGCTTTCCTAGAGATAATTCACGCCTATTAGCTTGTTTAGGTGACGATATTGAAGATCTTCGATTTAAGGATCTTCACACTTTGCTTAATGCTGGTGATGTTCTTGTAATTAACAATACCAAAGTTATTCCAACCCGTTTGTTTGGAAAAAGGGATAAAGTAAATATTGAAGTTACTTTACATTTAAATTTACAAAAAAACTTATGGAGAACTTTTTTAAAGCCTGGTCGAAAATGTAAAGAGGGAGATGTAATAGTTTTTAAAAATAACCTAATAGCTAAGGTGATTAAAAAATATATAGAGGGTGATGTTTTATTAGAATTTAATCAAAATCATGAAACCTTATTAAAAGAATTAAATGTTCAGGGAGATATGCCTCTTCCACCTTATATTAAAAGAAATAAAAAAAATAATAGTGATAAACATGATTATCAGACAATATTTGCATGTAATGACGGAGCTGTTGCTGCGCCTACAGCTGGGTTACATTTTACCGATGAACTTATAGAAAAGTTAGATCAAAAAGGTGTTTTTTTTGCTCCTGTAACTTTACATGTCGGTGCAGGCACATTTTTACCTGTTAAAGTTAAAAACATATTGGAACATAAAATGCATGAAGAGTGGGGTGAAATAAGTGAAAAAACCTCTCTAATTATTAATAATGCAATAAAAAATAATAAACGTATTATTTCTGTTGGAACAACAAGTTTAAGAATTTTAGAAACAGTTGCAAAAATAAATAACGGAAAAATTATTCCATGGTCTGGTTCTACAGATTTATATATAACTCCTGGCTTCAATTTTAAAATAGTTGACTTAATGATTACTAACTTTCATTTACCTAAGTCTACCCTGCTAATGTTGGTTTCAGCATTTCATGGACAAGAAAAAATATTTCGAAGTTATCAGCACGCTATTAGAGAAAAATATAGATTTTTTTCTTATGGAGATAGTTGTATTTTTTCAAGAGAGGGTGGAAATTAATTTGAATAATACGTTTGGTTATAAATTAATATCTAAAGATAAAAACGCACGTCTTGGAAAGTTGTTTACAGCTCATGGAGAGGTTGATACTCCAATTTTTATGCCAGTAGGAACTGCTGCTACAGTCAAAGCTATGCATTTAAGGGATGTGGAGCTATCAGGTGCACAAATAATTTTATCCAATACCTATCACTTAATGTTAAGACCTGGGCATGAAAATATAAAGAAGATGGGTGGTGTAAGAAAATTTATGGGATGGAAAAAACCTCTTTTAACTGATTCAGGTGGTTTCCAAATAATGAGTTTGGGTAAATTAAGAAAGGTAGAAGAAGAAGGTGTTACCTTTAAATCACACCTAGATGGAAGTAAATACTTTTTATCACCAAAAATCAGTACAGAAATACAAAATGCTCTTGACGCTACTATTACCATGCAGTTGGATGAATGCATTCCTTATCCTGCCTCATATGAAGAAGCTGAGAGGGCTATGAAATTATCCTTAGATTGGGCTTTAAAAAGTAGGGAAGCATTTGAGGAAAGGAGTGGTTATGGTCAATTTGGTATTGTACAAGGATCTATATATCCAGAATTAAGACAACAGTCGGCTAAAGACCTAATCAAACTAGATTTTAATGGTTATGCAATAGGTGGTTTGGCTGTTGGTGAAGGCCAAAAATTAATGTTTGATACTTTGGATAACACTACTGTTTATATGGAAGATCTCAAACCTAGATATTTAATGGGAGTTGGTAAACCAGATGATATTATTGGTGCTGTTAAAAGAGGTGTTGATATGTTCGATTGTGTATTACCAACGCGATCAGGAAGAACTGGACAAGCTTTCACTTCTAAGGGCCAAGTTAATATTAAAAACTCTAGGCATAATTTGGATATTCGCCCATTAGATAATAGTTGTTCTTGTTATACTTGTAAAAATTATACAAGAGCTTATTTACATCATCTTTTTAAAGCACAAGAGATTTTGGGCCTTATGCTTTTAAGTTGGCATAATATTCATTTTTATCTAGATTTGATGAAGAATATTAGAGAGTCTATAAAAAATAAAAATTTTCAAACTTACGAACATTATTTTTTAGAAAATTACTATTCTGGTGATGTAGAACCTTTGTAATTAGTGGTTATTTAAATGAATCAAAGAAAGCAAAAAGAGCTAATAAATAAATTAGCTAATGAGTTTAAGTTTGATGTTTGTCGGGTAACAGATCCAAATCTTCCAAATATAACAAGTTTAAGATTAAAGGAATTTATCAATTTAGGTTTTCATGGTGATATGAAATGGCTAGAGAAAACTTTTGAAAGAAGAAAATCTCCAACATCGCTATGGGAAGAAGCAAAATCTGCTATTGTTGTTGGCATAAACTATGGCCCTAAAGTTGATCCATTGACAAATAATAACAAAAAACTAGTTGGGAACATTTCTGTTTATGCTCAAGGTAGAGACTACCATGAAATCATAAAAGGAAGATTAAAATTATTTTCAAGTAAGTTAATATCAAGGTTTGATAAAGACAAAATACAAATTAAGGTTTTTGTTGATACAGCCCCTTTAATGGAAAAACCTCTTGCTCAAAAAGCTGGTTTAGGTTGGCAAGGTAAACATACTAATTTAGTTTCTAAAGAATTTGGTTCATGGTTGTTTTTAGGGGTAATCCTGCTTAACACAATTTTGGAATATGATAACCCTGAACATGATCATTGTGGGTCGTGTCGTGCATGTATTAATATTTGTCCAACTAATGCGTTTTTGGAGCCATACAAATTAGATGCTACAAAATGTATTTCCTATCTTACAATCGAAAATAAAAAATCTATTCCTAAAGAATTTAGAAAAGCAATTGGAAATAAAATTTTTGGATGTGATGACTGTCTAGCCATTTGCCCTTGGAATAAATATGCACAAGAAACAAAAGAAATTAAATTTATTAATGAGAAACAAGAATATTCTCTTTTAGATTTGTTAAAACTTTCTGACCAAAGCTTTAGAGTTAAGTTTAGTAAAACTCCAATCAAAAGAATTGGTAGAGATAGGTTTATAAGAAATTGTTGTATAGCAGCAGGAAACAGCAAAAGTAAATCATTGATACCACAACTAGAAAATTTAATATTAAATGATCAATCTGAACTAGTAAGAGGTGCAGCAGTGTGGGCAATACAGCAGCTAGGGAGTAAGAATAATTTAGACAAAATAAAATCTAAACATCTTAGTATTGAATTAAATAATAGTGTTATTGAAGAATGGATTGTTTAAAATTACAATGCGTTATTTTCAGTTTCACCTGTTCTAATTCTTGTTGCACTATGAAGATCTAATACAAATATTTTGCCGTCACCAATTTGTCCAGTTGAAGCGCTTTGAAGAAGAGCTTCGTGAACCTTTTTCTCCATGTCATCAGGAACGGCTATCTCAATTTTAAGTTTAGGAACAAACGAGACACTATACTCAGCACCTCTGTATATTTCAGTCTGCCCCCTTTGCCTTCCAAAGCCTCTAACCTCTGAGGCAGTAAGGCCTTCTACGCCAATTTCAGTTAGAGCATTTCTTACGTCATCAAGTTTGAAGGGTTTAATTATAGCTATAAAGTATTTCATATAATTTCCTTAATCTGAATGATAACCTTTTTCCCCATGAGAACGTAGGTCTAACCCTTCTATTTCTTCTTGTTCATCAACGCGAAGAGAAACAAAAAGTGAAGTTAACTTTAGTATTAAATAAGTAAATACAGATGTCCACAAAACAGTTAAAATAACGGCCTTAAATTGAACTATAAATTGTGACATTCCATTTTGACCATCAGCAAGACCTAATCCTGAAAAGGTAGAGGTGGCTAAAAAAGCTACTAATAATGTTCCTAAAATACCGCCAACACCATGAACTGCAAATACATCTAAGCTATCATCTATCTTCAGTTTACCTCGAATAAAGTCTACAGCTACATAACATAAAAGACCTCCAAAAAAACCTAATATTAAAGCACCAGGAACACCAATGTAACCAGAAGCAGGTGTCACTGTAGCTAATCCGGCTACCATTCCTGTTACAATACCTATTAAAGATGGTTTCCCAAATCTTTTCCATTCTATAATCATCCAGACTAAAGAAGCTGTGGCTGCAGAAATATGGGTAACTAACATTGCCATTCCTGCGCCCGTGTTTGCGCCTAGGGCAGAACCTGCATTAAACCCAAACCAACCAACCCATAACATTGAGGCGCCTATCATTGTAAGAATAGGGCTGTGAGGAGGCGTTAGTGATTTTGGAAAACCTCTTCTTTTACCTAATGTTATTGCTGTAACTAGAGCACCTGTTCCCGCTGTAGCATGTACAACAATACCGCCGGCAAAATCCATAGTTCCCCATGAGGATAATATACCACCTCCCCATACCCAGTGAGTTACAGGGACGTATACTATTAAAACCCAAAAAAATAAAAAAATAAGCATTGCAGAGAACTTTATTCTTTCTACAAAAGCACCAATCATTAGAGCAGGAGTGATTATAGCAAATGTCATTTGAAATGTAGCAAACAGGCTCTCAGGAATACTGCCTGATGCAGTATCTAAGGAAATTGAACTCATAAAAATATTTCCAAATCCACCTATCCAGCTATTACCCTCAGAAAAGGCAAGGCTGTAGCCGATAACCACCCAAAGAACTGAAACCATACAAGCAAGAGCAAAATGTTGCATTAAAACAGAAACAACATTCTTAGAATTAACTAGTCCAGCGTAGAAAAGTGCCAAGCCTGGCAAAGTCATAAACAAAACTAAGGCAGTCGAGGTTAAGATCCATGCGGTATCTCCACTATTAATTTCAGCTAGTGCTGGAAATGAAAATAAAGTTAAAAATAATGTTATTAGAAAACGATTAAAATTTTTAAAATAGAATTTGGCTAGCATGGATTCCCCCTCAAGTTTGAAAATAAATTATATTAAAGCCTAAAATATTCAAAAAAATTGCTTAATTTATTTGAATATTTCTAAATTTGCCTAATTATTAATCATAGAGGCTATGTATTTAATAATAATCTTTTGAAAATTAAGTTTGTTAACTTTTCTTTAAGTTGTATAACCAAATCTTATTAATAATAATTAGAACTAAGAGGTTTATTTGTACGATATAATTATAGAACAATTGGCACCTAAAGGTTACCTTAGAGCAGCCATTAATCTTAGCAATTTTTTATTAGTTACTGGTACAGACGATCAGGGAAATCCTGAGGGTGTTTCACCTGATTTAGCCAAAGCTTTAGCAAATGAACTAAATATAGAATATAAATTAATTCCATTTAAAAGACCAGGTGAGTTAGCTGATGCTGTTATAGATGATGTATGGGATATAGGTAATATTGCCAATGAATCAGAAAGAGCAAAATCAATAACCTTTAGTCATCCATACACTTTAATTGAATCAACGTTTTTAGTTAGAGAATCTTCTAAAATTAATTCATTGAAAGATGTTGATAAGAAAGATGTAAGAATAGCAGTTGCGGAAAGAAGTGCTTATGATCTTTGGCTAACGGAAAATATTAAAAATGCTGAATTGATTAGAGCTAAATCTATAGATCTATCCTTTAAAATTTTTGAAGATAATAGTTACGAGGTTTTAGCTGGCTTGAAGCCTAGATTAATTGATGATCTAAAAAATACAAAAAACTGTAAGATTCTTCCAGGTGCTTTTACTTTTATTAAGCAATGTATTGGAAGTAAACCCGGGAACCCAGAAGCTGAAAAATTCATAAACAATTTTATAGAAAAAAACACTAAAAATGGCTTTATAGAAAGTCTCTTACTAAAACATAATGTTTTAGGAAAACTGTCAGTTCCTGCCTAGTAATAATCTAAAATTGAAACTTTGATGAAAAACATACTTCCTGTAATTGCAATTATTACTACTGTGTTTTTTTGGGGTTCTTCTTTTCCCGTAATGTCTTTTTTGCTTGAAACTTCTAGTCCAATGGTTCTAGGTGCAGGCAGATTTGTTTTCGCTGGTTTTATCTCAATTCTTTGGTGTGCTTATAATTTAAACAAAAAAACAATAAATTTTAATCACTTAATAAGGTTTTTTATAGCAGGGTTTATAGGAATTTTTTTATATAATATTTTTTTAAATTATGGACAACAAACAGTTTCTGCGGGGGCTAGCAGTTTTATTGTTAATTGTAATCCGTTATTCACAGCCTTGATTGGTTTCTTTATTTTAAAACAGAGAGTTACCATAATTCACTGGGCAGGTTTGATCCTATGTCTGATTGGGGTAAGTATAATTTCAATTGATCAAGAAGGAGGATTTACATTAGGTAGTGGTGCCACATTAATTTTATTTGCAGCTATTTTAACAGCTACTTATTTCCATATTTTAAAACCTCTTGTAACAATTTATGGATCCTTAACTTCATTTGCTTACACTATAGTTTTTGGTACTTTACCAATGGTTTTTTGGTTCCCTGAAACCTATAATTTTTTACTGATTTCTAATAATGAAGTAAAGCTTGCATTTTTATGGTTAGCATTATTTCCAACAGCTTTGGGCTATTTAACTTGGACGTTTGCAGTTGGTTATTATGGTGCAAATAAAGCTTCTTTATCTCTCTATTTGATAGCACCGATATCATTAATCATAAATTATTTATGGTACGATAAAGAACCATCTTTACAAACAATAATAGGAGGTTTGATTATTATAACAAGCTTAGCTTTAACTTTTTACATGCAAAACAGAAATAAGATCTTGAACTAAAATTATTTGGAGCGGGTAGCGAGAATCGAACTCGCGTCATTAGCTTGGAAGGCTAAGGTCTTACCACTACACAATACCCGCTTATAAAGAATTTTATAAATGTTAAATTTTCAATTGTAAATAATTACTTTGTTAATATTTATTTTATCATAGTTTCGTTGTTTAGTTTTATACAAAGTTATGAAAGTAACTTTTAAAAGTTAATTCTAATTATAAATATAATTTTACTAATTATTTGATTTTTACCTTAACATCTCTAATTTTTTAAAAAAAGGAAAAGTTTAATATTTATTAATATCTTCCTTTTTGTTTTTAAAATTAAAATGTTTCAAGCAGTATGAAGATATTAATGAAAAAATACCCAAAGATATAAGTGTATGGTACCAAACAAAAATAAATTGATGATTAAGCATAAATTCAAATTCTTGAAGATACAATAATAATGTATTTAAAAAAGAGCCTAGCCCTATAGGAAGAAAAAAAATTAAACTGCCATCTAAAATTTCTAATCCTACAAATATTATACCTAGAATAATCCAAAATTGTATCAAAAAAAGCCAATAAGATAGTGATAAATAAATATCCATCTATTTTCCTTTTTTTGAAATAGAGTGCATCAACGTTTCAATTCCACCAAGAATTCCAGTTATGTCTGTAGGTAAAATCAATGTTTTTGAAGAGTTAGAGCTTGCTAGTTCTCCAATAGCCTCAACTTGCCTTTTCATTATTTCAAAATTAATAGCAGGTTGTCCATTCTTTGAAATTGCATCTGCAAGTAATTTTGTTTGTTCAGCATCTGCTTGGGCTTTTACTTTTACCGAGTAAGCTTCTGCGTCTGCAGTTACTTTTAAAGCTTCAGCTTCTTTTTGAGCTTCAAAAAGTTTTGCTTCTGCTTTTAACTCAACAGAACGTTTTGCACCTTCAGCTTCTGCAATTGTTGCTCTTCTAGTTCTCTCAGCGTTTAGTTGTTGCCTTTGAGATGTTTTTGTTTCTTCGTCAACAATAATATCAGTTATTTCAGTTCTGGTTATATCAACACCCCAAACTTCAGCCGCTTCTTTGAGATTTTTTGATATTTCTTCATTCATTGAATCTCTACTAGACTGAAGCTCGTCTAACTCAAGACGTCCAGCTGCAGACCTAACAATTGATGTTGCTGCAGTGTTGATAGCAGATTCTACGTCACGTATTCTGTATACAGATCTACTAGCATCAATAATTCTATAAAATACAGTGCTCTCTAGTTTAACTTCAACATTATCTTTGGAAATAACAGAAATAGTAAATTCTTTTAATTGCCTCTCTAAAATACTTACTCTATGAGCAACCTTGTCTAGGTATGGGATTATTATAGATAAACCTGCATTCAAGGTCCTTGAATACTTTCCAAACCTTTCAATTATGTATTCATTTGATTGAGGAACAACTTTAACACCAAGATAAATAGTTAAAATCGCAAAACCTAATATTATCAACGCGATAATCGCATTTAATGTAAATATCATTTCCATAAAAGACCCAAATTGTAATAATTAAAATATTTTAACTAATATTTATAAAATTAAAAACATAAATTTAGATAATTAAATTAAAAATGTTTTAAATATGGAAGAATTAGTTTTACAAATCAGCTACTTTGCTCTGAGATTGCCTTAACTACTTTATAATTATGGTGTGAAATATTATGAGCAACAAATGTTTAGCAATTGCTATTTAAATATTATTAACCAAATATCATATTGTAGTGATTGAAAGTATATAATATAATTAGATAGTTATTTTGTACCAATTTTTTTTTTGAAATTATTAATAGTTTTTTTTGACAATTCATCTTCTCTATATTTTTTTAATGAACCTCCAGTGGCAATTATTCCTGACTTTAGTGAAAAAGAAATATTAAGTGGTTTTGAACAATCTAATATTCTTATATTAATGATATTAAAAAGTTCTTCAAATTTTTTTGTTTTAGTTAAATGTTCCTTGATAAATTTTGAACAAGTAATTTTGAATTGACATTGTCTATTAAGGGTTTTTTTAAAAAACCATTGATAAAAAAAAATGCTAAGTACACCAATTTTCCTGTAAAAAAAACAATCACAATATTTACCAAAATGTAAGTAAGTAGTTAGAAGAAATTTTAATTTCATTTAGATTTATACAAATTTCACAGCAGTCCCATGAGCATATATTTCAAAGCGACTTTCTTTTTGATCCTGAAAACAAACTTTTTTTGTACCTATGTACTCTCTTTGATTATATGAAATGTTAATAACTGCATCAGCGTTCAATTCTTCAGCAACAGTACCTAAATTCTGTGTGGCAGATGCATATTCAAATCCCTGTGGAGAGTCTGAATAACCAAACACTACATCAATTACTTTATATTTGTTTTCAATTTCACCGGTTGAATATATCATAATAAAACAACTCTCCTTATTACTTCTTTAAGTCTATTTTAATATCATTAAATATAATCTATTTTCTATTATTTACTACAAAAATTATTAAATTTTTTTGGTGAGGCATTAGCAACTTTAACTTCTAATTCAACTAGGAGGTGTATAAATGAAAAAATAAGTGTCTTAATTTTCAATTGTAAATAATTACCTTATTAATATTTATTTTATCAAATTTTCATTTTTTAGTTTTACCAACCTAAAAGGTTTTGTTTTATTATAGTGTTTAAAAAATTTATTGAATACTTATTATCATTTAAGCATGGAATATAATGAAAATGTTCACCACCATGTTCAATAAATAGCTCCCTACCTTCAACATTTAATTCTTCTAGAGTTTCTAAACAATCAGAGATAAATCCTGGTGCAATTACAGCAATACTTTTTTTTCCACTTTTAGCAAGTTCAATAATTGTTTTGTCAGTATATGGTTGAAGCCAAGGTTCTGGTCCAAACCTAGATTGAAATGTGACTAATATTTTATCATCAGGCCATTCTAACTCTTCTTTGAGTAGTCTGGCAGTTTTAATACAATGACAGTGATAGGGATCTCCCGCCATAAAATATCTTTTTGGAATACCATGAAAAGAGATAACTAAAGTATCTATTTCGTGTCTGTTTTTAATATTGCTTTTAACAGTATTTGCCAATGCTTTAATATAATTTTGATCATCAAACCAAGGAGGAATTGTCCTTATATCAGGTTGCCATCTTTGTTTTAACATCCATTTGAAAACTTCATCTTTTACTGTTGCAGTAGTACTGGCTGAATATTGTGGGTATAAAGGAACAAGAAGTAATTTGGAGCATCCATCTTTAATAACTTTATTGAGAACTTCATCAATACCTGGATTTCCATATCTCATGGCATAGTCTATTATTAAATTGTCATTATCTTTAAAGCTATCTTTTATTTTGTTAGTTTGATTAATGGTAAATTTTCTTAATGGAGAGCCATGGTTTTTTTCATCCCAGATTTTTTTATATGCTTTTCCAGATTTAGATGGTCTGAAAGTAAGTATAGGCCCATTTAATATTAACCACCATAATGGTCTGAATAAATCTACAACTCTTTTATCCATCAAAAATTGTTTTAGATACTTTCTCATAGACCAATAATCTGTTCCATCAGGAGTACCTAGATTTACTAGGAGTATAGCGACTTTAGACTTCTGAGGAAATATAGGATGATTTATAGGTTTTTTAATTATTGACAAATTAATACTCTTAAAAAAATTTATGCACTTTTTATATAATCAATTTCATTAGTTTTCATAAATGCGTGTTTAAGCGCATTTGTTAAATTTGCAATCATTTCTTCATTATGAAGTGGTCCTGGGGTTATTCTAAGTCTTTCTAGCCCCATAGGTACAGTTGGATAATTAATAGGTTGTATATAATGTCCAAAATCGTTCAATAATATATTACTTATCTCTTTACATTTTTTAGGGTTGTAAACCATTACCGGGACTATGTGACTTTCGTTATCTAAAAACGGTATTTTTGCTTTAGATAGGTACTTTTTTAATAAAATAGTATTCTCTTGTTGTAGTGTTCTTTCTACTTTTGATTTTTTTAAATATTGAATAGAAGCATTGGCAGCGCTGGCTAGGGCTGGAGGTATTGCGGTAGTAAAGATAAAACCGCTAGCATAACTTCTAATAACATCGCAAATAAGATTTGTAGAGGAAATATAACCGCCTATTGTACCATAAGCTTTTCCAAGTGTTCCTTGGATTATATCTATATCATTAGCTAAGCCTAATTTATCAGCAACTCCAGCGCCTGTATCACCATACATGCCAACAGCATGGACCTCATCTAAGAAAGTTAAAGCGTTATGTTTTTTAGCAATTTTAATTATGCCTTCAATATTACCAAAATCACCATCCATGGAATAAACAGACTCAAATACAATCAGTTTATTTGTATCATCTGGATATTTTTTTATTAATTCTTCTAAATGATCTAAATCATTATGTTTAAAAATTTCTTTTCTAGCACTGGATTTTTTTATTCCGGAAATAATAGATGCATGATTTTTTTCATCTGAAAAAACAACTGAATTATCTAATATATTTAATAAGGTACTTATTGTGGCTTCGTTGGCAATATAACCTGATGTAAAAACCATTGCTTTTTCTTTATTATGTAAAGCTGCAATTTCATTTTCCAAATTTACAATTTCAACGCTGTTACCTGAAATGTTTCTAGTTCCTCCAGAACCAACTCCCATAGTTTTTATTGAGTTTATCATTTTACTAATGACTAATTCATTTTGGCTCATTCCTAAGTAATCATTAGAACACCAAACAATAATATCCGTCATGTCTGTATTATTATGATCCCTTTTCCATAAGGCTTTTGGATGTTTCCCAGCACACCTTTGAATTTCGTTAAAAAAACGATAACTTCCTTCTGTTTTTAATTTATTAATAGAATTTTTTAATTTTTCTGAATATAGCAACGTTTGCTTTCTGGATATTTATAGGTACTAATATACATAGTATTTACAAGGTAAATTTCAACGTATTTTTTCATTATTTTATAAATATAAATTTTATTAGTTAATTATTAACTAAATTATAATTTTATTATTTCATACTTGTATTTTTTCTATGTTTTTATATAAGTTTCTTTTTAAATTTTTTAAGGGAATTTAAAGTGAACTCATTAAATACAAAAAAAAATACAAAATCAGAAAATTTTGTTAGTGGTGCTAACAGGGGAGGTTTTTTAGGTAGTAGAGTTGTTCTTCCAGAAGATTATGTTCCAAATGATCAAGAAGAGTTTATGAATGAAAAGCAATTGGAATTTTTCAGACAAAAATTATTAAATTGGAAATATGATTTGCTAGACGAAGCAAATGATACAAAAGATACCTTGTCTGCAGAAGGACTTCAAAGGCCTGATATGGCGGACAGAGCCCAAGTTGAAGCTGATGCCTCTATTCAACTAAGGACGCGTGATAGAGAGAGAAAGCTTATTAGTAAAATTGATGCTGCTTTACGTAGAATTGATCTTAAAACTTATGGATATTGTGAAGAAACAGGTGACCCAATTGGCCTGGGTAGGTTGAAAGCTAGGCCTATAGCCTCTTTAAGTGTAGATGCGCAAGAACGTCATGAAAAAATGGAAAAAATTCATAAAGATGAATAGGGTTTGCAAACAAAAAGAACAAAATAAGAACATTTGTTGACAATAGAACAAAACATGAATATTCTCTAAGTCTACAATATTAAAGTATAGATCTGAAGACGAGGAGAGATGTAATGAATGCAGAGGTTATAAAAATGTCAAATCATGATAAAGATAGAAATGTTGCCTTAGAATCAGCTATTGGCCAAATTGAAAAAGCATTTGGTAAAGGTTCAGTAATGAAATTAGGTACGACTGGAGTAAATCTAGACGTACAAGCAATATCAACTGGATCATTAGGTTTGGATGTTGCTTTGGGTATTGGTGGTTTGCCAAAAGGAAGAATTGTAGAAATATATGGACCTGAAAGTTCTGGAAAGACAACATTAGCTTTACATGTAGTAGCAGAATCACAAAAATCTGGTGGCACGTGTGCATTTGTAGATGCAGAGCATGCTCTTGATCCAGTCTATGCAAAAAAATTAGGAGTGAATATTGACGAGTTATTAATTTCTCAACCTGATGCTGGTGAGCAGGCCTTGGAAATTGCAGATACTTTGGTAAGATCTGGTGCAATATCAGTTTTAGTTGTGGACTCAGTAGCTGCCTTAGTTCCAAGAGCAGAATTAGAAGGAGATATGGGTGATAGTCATATGGGCCTTCAAGCAAGACTGATGAGCCAAGCTTTGAGAAAGTTAACTTCTTCAATTTCTAAATCAAATTGCTTGGTGATTTTTATAAATCAAATTAGACAAAAAATTGGAATAATGTTTGGAAATCCTGAAACTACATCTGGTGGAAATGCATTGAAGTTTTATGCGTCAGTTAGACTGGATATTAGAAGGATTGGTGCAATTAAGGATAAAGATGATATAATTGGAAATCAAACACGTGTAAAGGTTGTTAAAAACAAGGTAGCTCCTCCGTTTAGAACAGTTGAATTTGATATTATGTATGGTGAGGGTATTTCTAAGAATGGAGAAATTATAGATTTAGGTGTCTCTGCTGAAATAATAGAAAAATCTGGTTCATGGTTTTCTTACAATGAACAAAGAATAGGACAAGGAAGAGAAAATGCTAAAAACTTTCTTCATGAAAATCCAGAAGTGGCAATTGAAATTGAAGATAAAATAAAAGGTAATTCTGATCTTGTAGAAGAAATTCTAATGAACCCAGAACAGCAGATTTCTGAAGAAGAAAAATAAATTTATTGTAGATTTGTTTTTTATTAAATTGATGTTATCAATTAAAAAATAATTTTATAATCTAACAAATGTCCAATAATAACTCTGTAAATGAAATAAGATCTAAATTTATTGATTATTTTAAAAAAAATGATCATTTGGAAATATCTTCTAGTAACTTAATACCAGAGAATGATCCTACATTGTTGTTTACAAATGCAGGAATGGTACAGTTTAAAAACACTTTTACCGGTTTAGAAAGTAGAGATTATAAAAGAGCAGTAACCTCTCAAAAATGCCTTAGAGCTGGAGGAAAGCATAACGATCTAGAAAATGTAGGAAAGACAGCTAGGCATCATACGTTTTTTGAAATGCTCGGTAATTTTTCCTTTGGGGATTATTTTAAAGAAAAAGCTATTTATCAAGCTTGGGAACTTTTAACAAAAGAATATGGTTTACCTAAAGAAAAATTATTAGTTACAATTTTTCATGATGATATAGAAGCTGAAAATTTATGGAGAAAAATAGCTGGTTTAAATCACGAAAAAATAATTAAAATTAAAACCAGTGATAATTTTTGGAGTATGGGAGACACCGGTCCGTGTGGTCCATGCTCAGAGATATTTTATGATCATGGACCATCTGTTAGTGGCGGTCCACCTGGATCAAAGGATGAGGATGGGGATAGATTTATTGAAATTTGGAACTTGGTATTCATGCAATATGAACAAGTTTCGGTACAAAAAAGAGTAAATCTACCTAAACCTAGCATTGATACTGGAATGGGTTTGGAACGTATATCAGCTGTTTTGCAGAATACTCATAATAATTATGAAACCGATATGATGAAGAATCTTGTTGAAGCTTCCTCATTAGTTACTGGTGTTGATACAAATTTTGATAATATAATATCTCATAGAGTTGTTGCGGACCATTTAAGATCAATTTCTTTTTTGATAGCTGAAGGGCTATTACCTTCTAACGAAGGTAGAGGGTATGTACTTAGAAGGATAATGAGAAGAGCGATGAGGCATACTCATATTTTGGGGGCTACTGATCCTATTATTTATAAACTAGTAAATTATTTAATTAAAGAGATGGGTAATGCTTTTCCAGAACTTAAAACACATAAAGATGTAATTGAAAGAACAATTAATGATGAAGAAATAAAGTTCAAAGATACTCTTGACCGAGGAATGAGCTTATTAATGAAAGTGGTTGATAAAAAAGTATCAGGAGGTGTGTTGCCAGGTGAAAAAGCTTTTGAGTTATATGATACTTATGGTTTTCCGATAGATTTAACTGAAGATGTTTTAAGTACCTACGGTTGGACTGTAGATCATGATGGTTTTAATAGATCTATGAATGATCAAAAAAATAAGGCTAGAAAATCTTGGTCAGGATCAGGAGATACTCAATATAATCAAAAAATTTTAAAAACTTTACTTGATTTACCCGAAACTAATTTTCATGGATACACAAAAAGTAATCTTGATAGTAAGGTTGATTTAATAATTCAAAATAACAAAATTGTTAAAGAAGTATCAAAAGGTGAGCAAGCTGAAATTATTTCCAATGAAACTATATTTTATGCTGAATCAGGTGGTCAAATATCAGATAATGGAAATATAATTGGCGATAACTGCAAAGCAAAAGTTCTGCATTCAAAAAAATTAAAATTAAGTAGTGGAAAAGTAATTTATTTGACTTTTGTAGAAATTACTGATGGTTCACTTTTGTCAGGTCAAAAAATTACTCAAAAAATTGATATTGAGCTTAGAAAGCAAATTTGCGCCCATCATTCAGCTACTCATTTGCTTCATGAAGCATTACGACAAAAATTAGGTTTGCATGTTGCTCAGAAAGGGTCGTTAGTTACCAGCGATAAATTAAGGTTCGATTTTAGTCATAATAAATCACTAACGCTAAATGAAATAAAAGCAATTGAAGATCAAGTGAATCATAGAATTTTTTGTAATGATAACGTAGTTACTGAAATAATGACACCCACTGATGCTGCAAAGACAGGTGCAATTGCTCTGTTTGGTGAAAAGTATGGTGAAGAAGTTAGAGTTGTGTCAATTGGGAAAAGTGTCGATGGTAATAGAAATGCATGGTCAGTTGAGTTTTGTGGAGGTACACATGTTAAAAATACTTCAGAAATTTCTTCATTTAAAATTATTTCAGAGACTGGAATTTCTTCAGGTGTAAGAAGAATAGAAGCTGTGACTAATAAAGCGGCTATTAAATATTACCAAAATGAAATAAATAAAATTAAATATATTGCAGATTTTATGAAGAGTAATACTTCTCAGGTTACTCAAAAAATAGAACATTTGGTTCAAGAAAATGAAAAAATTTATAAAGAACTAAGGTCATTAAAAAAGAATCCTGGTGTTAGTAAAGATCAAAGCTTCAACAAAGAAACTTTAAAAGATATCACATTTGTTTATCAAATTTATGATGATTTAATAGTAAAAGATTTAAAACCTACTGCTGAAAGTATTTTAAAAAGTGGGGATATAGATATAGTCTGTTTAATTAGTAAAATTAACAATAAGGCATCAATAGTTATTAGTGTTAAAAATTCATTAACTGATAATATTAGCGCAATTGACTTGGTAAATATAGTTTCTAAAACGCTTGGTGGAAAAGGAGGGGGTGGTAGGCCTGACATGGCTCAATCTGGTGGTTCCAACCCTGAAAAAAGTTTAGATGCTATCAAGCTTTTAAAAGAGCATATCTTAAATTTATAAGGCTAAAAAATTGTTAGAAAGTTTGAACCCTGAAATAATATCCTTTAAGGAAACAGCTATAATGGAAATAGCTAATTTTGGAAGAAATTATCAAAAAGAAACTGGAAAACATGTTTTTCCCGCTTGGTTTGGTGAAGGTGATACCGAAACAAGTAATATCATCTACGGTAAAACTATAGAATCTCTTAAAAAAGGCAAAACTTTTTACACTTATCAAAATGGGATACCAGATCTTCGTTCTGAAATAGCAAAATATATGAATGAGGTATTTAAAATTAATACTAAACCTGAAAACCATAGCGTAGTTACGGGTGGTATGATGGGTTTAAGATTAATATGTGACTTGATTGTAGATACTGGAGATGAAGTTGTAATGGTTGGCCCAGTATGGCCAAATATTAGATCTTCTGTTCTATTAAAGAGAGGAAGTATTAAAGAAATATCTCTTCAACTAAAAGATAGCGAATGGACGCTTGATTATGATAAGTTAATCAGTTCTATTACCTCTAAAACAAAAATGGTTTTTGTTAACAGTCCTGGTAATCCAACAGGATGGGAAATGTCAAAAAAACAAAAAGATCGTCTTTTAAAGCATACTAGGGATTTAGGTTGTTGGCTTGTTTCTGATGAGGTATATCACCAAATCACTTATAATGATTTACCATCTTCAAGTTTTTTAGAATGTTCAAATCCAAATGATAGGTTAATAGTCATAAATTCATCTTCAAAAAGTTTTAATATGACAGGTTGGAGAATAGGTTGGATAACCCATCCAGAGGAATTAGGTAGTCATATTGCTAAATTAGTTCAAATAACTACAACTGGTGTGCCTGAATTTCTTCAAGACGGATTAATATCAGCTTTACAAAATTACAAAGATATAACTAAACAATTAAGAAAAAGTTTAAAAGTTTCAAGAGACATGATGTTTGATAGGCTTGTTAATTGGAAGCAAGTTGAATGTAGTATCCCAAATGCAGCTTTTTATGCTTTTTTTAAAGTTAAGGGTATAAACGATTCACTCGAGTTTTCTAAAAAATTAATATTAGATACTAATGTTGGTGTCGCACCTGGAATTGCATTTGGTCAATCTGGAGAAGGTCACATAAGAATTTGTTTTGCTGCAAAAGAGAGCTTTATAAATCAAATAATGGATAGATTAGAACCAGTCTTAAACAAATCGTAAATTTGTTTTTACCAAGGTTTAATTAAACTTTTCAATTTTTTGTAACCCTCAATAAAACCTGGTCTATTATTACCATAAACTTGATCAAATATGTTTAAGGCGTTATTGATCCAATCTTTAAGTTCAGAATTTTGCGGGTTTGCATCTAAGTATGCATCTCTAATGAGTACAAAATGAATTCTAGGGTCGTATGGTTTTTTTGTTCCATTCATGGTCTCATCACCATCCAAAAGCCTAAGTAACATGGCGTCAGCTGAACCTAATGTTTGTTCATGAATTGGGGGACCTTCCATTCTGTACATGACTGAAGTCATATCTCTTCCATTACCGGTTGTGTATCCCATTGCTTTCCAAGCATCATCAATTTTTAAATCACTATTCACATGTGTAAGTACTTTTTGACCAAAATCTCTCAATGGATCTGATATATCCGCAAGAAGATCGGTTAGTCGATCACCATCGAGGTCAGTTGCTAATACTACGCATTCTTGGTTATTAATTATATCCCAAACCAACAAACCATAGTTCGTGTCTGCAATATGTTGTTCAATTTTTCCAGACCAGTTATCCATTCCATCTTTGAAATCACCTGGAAGTAGTGATATTATTTTATCTATATTATCTTTGTGCTCTTCATAAGCATTAACAGCCCACTTTCTACCAATCTCAAATTTAGTGCCCTCCAAAAGCCAAATTAGTAATCCAGCGTTAATGCCATCTTCCATAGCTTGAGTAGGTTTAAATGCAACTCTTCCTAGTTTGCCTGTATCATTTATCATTTTTAGAAATAGACGACAAGCATACGCCATTTGGATACCAGGCGTGTTCATTTCTGTATGAACTATTCCAGTATTTTCGTTGACTGAAAATTTAGACTTGTCTTGAGAATATGGTAAGCAAGGCATACATCTAACGACAGTTATTGGTCCGTAAGGTCTAACATTACAATAAACACCAGCTTGTGTTCTCAAGGGAGCATTGCCAGACTTGCCCATAACAACAACTCTCTTCCCTGACTTGTCGTTAACATATGCATCTCCAGCTGTAGACCATTTTATAGATGTTTGTTGCATATTACCAAACCAACTAAGGGCTTCAAGTTGAGTGTCATGCCTTATTTGAGACCACATTGGAACAGCATAAAATGGAAGATTTAAAATATCTGCTGCTGCTATAGTACCTAGAAGGGCATAAGCATCAGTAAGAGAGTGGCATACGGGTTTAACTTTACCATCATGTTTGCCACCTTTCCAAACTAAGGCATTTTCATAACCTTTAGGTCTTACATCTGTTTCAGTGTAGAGATCACTTAAACACTTTTTTAAGTCACCACCATTAGCTTCAGTCTTAGCAATTTTTAATAAATCTAACATTTGTAATCCCTTAATTTTTTGAGAATAATTTTAAAATATAAAAATATATTAAAGATAATATTATGGATACTCTTACCTAATTTTTAATATAATTTAAATGTTTTTTAAAAATTTTTTTAGATTATTTGTACTTTTGATTTCTTGAAAAAAATTTAAATTATGATTGCCCATAAATTCTTCTTCGATTAAATGATTGATCAATTTCAATAAAGGATCCCAATATCCCTCAAAGTTTATAATTCCCACTTGTTTATTTGTGATTTGATTCAATTGACACCAAGTTAAAACCTCAAAACATTCGTCTAGTGTCCCTACGCCACCAGGTAATACTAAAAATGCGTTTGATTTTTTATACATTGTTTTTTTTCTTTGGTGCATATCTTCAGTAGTAATAAGTTTTGAATTGAATTCATTCGAGTGTGTTGAATCTAAAAGATCATTCTTAAGTAAAAAACCAGGTATAATACCTGTTGTTTTTGCACCATTTTTTATTACTGATGAGGAAACAGCCCCCATAATGCCAGTTTCTCCACCTCCAAAAATCAAATTAAAACCCATCTCAGCAATTATTTGACCTATTATTTTAGATGAATTTTCTATTTTTTTATTCTTGCCAGACCTAGATCCTCCAAAAATACATATGTTTTTTTTCAAAATCACTCCAATTTAAATTAAAATTTAAAAAACCATTTCTTATTTATCTTATTTAAATTAGTGTGTATATATTAAGTTACCTAGGGTTTTTTATGAAAATTTCAAAAGTAATATACTTATTATTAATAGGCGCGGTTCTTGCCTTGTTTGCGTTTTTGATTGATTTTACTAAGCCAATTGAAATGAAAGAAAAAGAGGTGATTGTTCCTCTTGTAAAAGATAAAGTCGATGCAAAACCAATTAAAATGAAAGAAAATGCGGTCAAAAATGCCGAAACAATTAAACTGGAAGTTGTAAGGGTAAGGCCTGATGGTAGTCTAGTTATTGCTGGAAAGGCATTACCTAATTCTAAGATAGATATATTGTCTGGTTCTAAAATTATCGCTAAGACTTCGAGTGATAAGATTGGAGAATTTGTTGCTGTGCCTGAAGAACAGCTAAAGGGTGGAGAGTACATTCTGTCTTTTAGGCAAACTACTCAAGATGGAAAAGTTATAATAGCAGATAAATCAGTTGCTATAAATGTAACTGGAAATAAAAAAGATACTCCTATTGTTGCTATCATTGATGATAAAGATCAACTTAGTGCAACATTAGTTCAAGCGCCGGGATTAAATAATAAAAATGATGAAAGTAAAGCAGATTCTAATTCTAAGGAGGAACCTGCTCGTATTAAACCAAAAAAAGATCCTCATATAACAATATTAGCACTCACTTATGATAGTGAAATTGGCCAATTAGTTATGTCAGGGTCGGCTCATGGTGGTGTCCAGGTTGATGCTGGATTTAGTGGACAAGACACTTCATCTTCAAAAATACTAAAAGATGAATGGTCAGTCGTTATACCTGGTAAACTAATTGCGGGGGAACAAAAGCTTTTTGCTTTCTTGTTAGGAAAAGAAGGTAAAGTTCAAAGTAAAAGTTCTCTTATGATTAGTGGTAAAACTATAGAAAGAGCTAACGGAAAAACATTAGTAATAATTCAAAAGGGGGATGCTCTTTGGAATATTGCTTATCAGAGATTAGGTCTAGGCACTCGTTATTTAGACATAGTAGAGTTAAATAAAGATAAAATTAGTAATCCTGACTTAATTTATCCAAAACAACTTTTTGTTATTCCTAATAAATTAGAAAATTAAATATTTTTAAATGGTTGACGCTCAATTAAACAAATTGATACATCCTATTTTAATTCCTTTTGCTCAAACCTTAATAAAATTTAAAATCAAAGCTAATACTATAACGTTAATTGGTTTTTTATTTGGACTTTGTTGTGCCTTTTTTATAATAAAATCTATGTTTTTAACTGCCATGCTATTTCTTTTTTTGAATAGGTTATGTGATGGTCTTGATGGAGTGATGGCACGAATAGATGGAGAAACTGATATTGGAGCATTTTATGATATTATTTGTGATTTCATATTTTACTCGATATTTCCGGCATCATTTATTTTTTTAGATATTAGTAACTCATACCATATAACCTTTTTGTTATTAAGTTTTGTAGCTACACAATCCACTTTTTTGGCTTCTGCTTGGATAATAGAAAAAAATAAAATTTCTATTTCAAACAATCAGAAAAAGTCTTTTTTTTACACTGGCGGCATCACTGAGGGTTTTGAAACAATTATTTGCTTCGCAGCAATGTTAATATTTTATGAGTTTATTTCCTATATATCTTACATATTTGGATTTTTATGTTGGATTACTTTTATTATGAGGATTTTTTTTATAAAAAAGTTGCTAGATACTTCATAAAAAATTTAATACATTCTAACCAATATTAAAATATAATATTTTTTAAATATGAGTTTAAATGATGATTAAAAACTATAAAAATTTAACAGAAGAACAATACCGAGTAACCCAAAAACATGGCACAGAACCTGCTTTTTCAGGAGCTTATTGGAACAAAAAAGATGATGGGCACTATAATTGTATTTGTTGTGGAGTTACTTTATTTTCAAGTGAAACTAAATTTGATTCTAATTCAGGCTGGCCATCTTTTTTTAAGCCAGCATCAAAAGATGTGATTGGAGAGTCTTTAGATAATTCTTTTTTTATGAAAAGAACAGAAGTTCACTGTTCTAAGTGTGAAGCACACTTAGGGCATGTTTTTCCAGATGGACCTGAGCCTACAGGCTTAAGATATTGTATTAATTCTGCTTCTTTAAATTTTGTAAAAAAAGAAAATATATAATTAATGTTAGGCACAACAAAAATTTATGGTTGCCTTGCACATCCTATTGAACATGTGAAAGCACCAACGTTATTCACTTCCCTTTTTAATAAAAAAAAAATTGATGCTGTTATGATTCCAATTCATGTCCATCCTGAAAACCTGGAAAATGTTGTAAATTCACTCAAATTAGTGAAAAACTTTCATGGAATGACTATCACTATTCCCCATAAACAAATGATTTCAAAATTTTGTGAAAAGTTAGATGATGATGCTTTGTTTACCGGTGCTGTTAACTGGATTAAATTTGATAAAGATAGAGGTTTGATTGGAAATAATTTTGATGGACAAGGTTTTATCAATGGTTTCCTCGGACAAAATAACGCCCTTGAAGGAAAAAGAGTATGTATTTTTGGCGCAGGCGGAGCAGCAGTAGCTATAACTAGTGCTTTAGTCGATATAAATATAAAATCTCTTAAGATTGTAAATAGAGATGTAAATAAAGCTTTTAACCTTAAAGATAAGCTGAATACTAAACAGAAATCTATAAGGGTAGATGTCTCAGGTACAGATGATTATGTTTTAAGTGACTGTGATGTTATAATAAATGCTACAAGTCTTGGGCTGAAAAAAAATGATAAGATTCCTATTGATTTAGATAAAACCTCTAAAAATTCAATTATAGCTGATATAATAATGCAACCTAAAGAGACTGAACTATTAAAAAGAGCGAAAATTTTAGGTCGCTCTATTCATTATGGGAAATATATGATAGAAAGTCAGATAGATTTAGTCGGTCAGTTTCTAGAAATTTGGTAAAAAAATTAGGATAAATTATGGAAAAAAATTCTGTTTGGGATGAAGAAAAGTTACAAAAATTAAAAAATTTATGGGATGAAGGCTTACCTATAACTAAAATAGGTATAGAGTTAGGTGTGTCAAGAAATGCAATTGCAGGAAAAGCACATAGACTAGGTTTGCCAAAAAGAAACTCGCCTATTTCTAAATCAGGAGAACCTAGAAAAAAACAAGTTGTTTCTAGTAATGAAACAAAAAAAGAATTACCTCTTAAAATCTTGTTGAGAACGGTAGAGTGGTCTAGAAATAGATGCTGCTGGCCAAAAGGAGATCCAAAATTACCTGGTTTTTCTTTTTGTGGCACTGTTATAGTTCCAGGTAGGCCTTACTGTGAAGAACATTCAAACCTAGCTTATACAAATACTAGAGAAAGTTAGAAGAATGTCATATGCAAAAGCTTATTAAAAATCGACTAGATTATAAACCACTATTTTGGTTACCACATGATACATTTCTACAATTTTTTATTTATGAAAACTTTACAATCGTAAAATCAAAAATTTCTTTTAAGAAAAACGATGTTTCTATCATAAAGAAATACAAATTAGATAATGTAATTGAGTTAAATGGTGTAAATTTAATAACTAAAACATTTAAGTTAAAAATTAATGAATCTATAATTAAAAATATTGAAGTAAACGAATTTAAAAAAAATAGTGAAACATTAATAATACCATTACCTAAGGAAACTTTATCACTAGATATTTTTACAGAAGTAAAAATATTTCCTAAGGACAATAAATCTTTAGAAGGTTTATACGAGAGTAACAATATGTTGTGCACTCAATGTGAGCCCGAAGGATTTAGAAAAATAACTTGGTATCCTGATAGACCTGATTGTTTAAGTTTATTTAAAGTTAAAATTGAGACATCAGCTAAATTTAATACAATTCTTTCGAATGGTAATTTAATTGAAGAGGGTGTTGTTCAGGGCTCTGAAGAAAAAAGACATTTTAAAACCTGGCTTGATCCATTTCCTAAACCGACATATTTGTTTGCTTTAGTTGTTGGCAACTTAGAATTTGTAGAAAGTAACTATATAACGTTATCTAAAAAAAATATTATACTTAGAATTTATACAGAAGTTGGCAATAAACATCTAACTACCCATGCTATGGAAAGTTTAAAAAAGGCAATGTATTGGGATGAGACTAACTATGGTTTAGAATATGACTTAGACATTTTTATGATAGTTGCAGTAAGTCATTTTAATATGGGAGCGATGGAAAATAAAGGTTTAAATATTTTTAATTCAAAATACGTGCTAGCTGATAATAATACAGCAACAGATAAAGATTTAAAAAATGTTGAAGCTATTGTAGCTCATGAGTATTTCCATAATTGGACAGGTAATAGGGTGACATGTCAAGATTGGTTTCAGTTAACACTTAAAGAAGGGTTAACGGTTTTCAGAGATCAAGAATTTTCTGCCGACATGAATGAAAGGGGAGTTAAAAGAATAGAAGATGTATCCTTACTAAGATCTATTCAATTTCCTGAAGATTCTGGCTCAAACAGTCATCCAATTAGACCAAATTTTTATAAAGAAATTAATAATTTTTATACTCCCACTATATACGAAAAGGGAGCAGAGTTTATTAGAATGCTATTTAATTACATTGGTGAAAAATCTTATCGAAAAGGAATAGATACGTATTTTTATCTTTATGATGGCAAAGCAGTCACTTGCGAAAACTTCATTGATGCTCTTAGCAAAGGTGCCGAAATTGATTTATCTATTTTTAGTAAATGGTATTCACAAGCAGGTACGCCACACATAGAAATAAAAAGAGAGAGGAAAAACTCTAAATTTTTATTAAATATATCTCAAAAAATAAATAATGAATATAGTAACTTGCCTATACCAATAAAAATGGCTTTTTTGGATCAAGGTGGACACTTAGTTGATTTTAAAATTAATGACTCAATGCTGGATAAAGAACACGTTTATCTACTCTGTAATAGTAAAGAAAAAATTATTATTGAATGTGAAGAAGAAAAAATAACACCCTCTTTTTTAAGAAGTTTTTCAGCTCCTGTGTATCTCAAAACAGACCTTCAAGAAATTGATTATTTGCATATTCTTAAATACGACAATGATGCATTTAATAAATGGGACGCTGCTCAAAATTTATACTTTGAATATTTCATAAAAAACAAAGATGTTACTAAACTTACTGACTTATTAAAATCTTTAATAAGTTCTAACTCAATTAATAATTCTTTAATGTCTCTTTTAATAGAGTTGCCTTCAAGAGCATCTTTAGAAAATTTGTTAGATACAGTTGATCCAATTGATGTTTTTTACAAAAGACAAAGTCTAATGAAAGAGATAGCCTTAAATCTAAAAACTACTTTAGAAAATGTTGCGCTGCATTTGGCTGAAGATGATATTTTTCTTATAAAAAATCAAGGGCACAGGTCTTTATTAGGGAAAATCCTAAATTACTTAGTTTTGATAGGTAGCCAAATTGGTATTGATTTAGCAAAACGTTTTGCAATTAGTAAAAATATGACTTTGTCAATAGCTGCCCTTAAATCACTTTGCTTAAGTGACTCGAAGTTAGTGATGCCTTATTTAGAAGAGTTTTACTCAAATTGGAAAAACAATGATTTAGTTCTTGAGAAATGGTTTGAAATTATGTCTTCTATGAATATAGAGGGTGAAGGGCTCAGTTTTGTAAAAAAACTTCTCAAACATAAGGATTTTGATAATAAAAATCCAAATAAATTAAGGTCAGTTCTTGGTACATTTCAAAAAGAAAATATAATACTTTTCCATTCTAAAGATATGTCTGGTTATAAATTCATTGCTGAACAAATAAGCCAAATTGATAAATATAACCCTCAAGTTGCATCTAGACTAATTTTACCTATGACACAATTTAGAAGTTTTAAAAAAGAACGCAAAGAGAATATCATATCCATTCTTAAAGATATTTATAATCAAAAAATTTCAAACGATTTATCTGAAATTTTAGAAAAAGCTATCAGTTAATTTTTTGAAACTAAAAAATTAGGAATTTTTCCACTATCTTTAAAATTCAAGAAGTTTTCTATCGGTAAAAATTTAGGTTTCGCTTTTTTTGTAGAATTATGGATTTCTGTATTATTTTGTCCGTCATTTTTTTTATTCTTTAAACTAGAATTTAGTGATATTTTTTTAAAGTCAATTGTCTTTACTTTCTGACTAATAACCTTTTCTATCATTAAAATATTTTTTTCATCATATTCTTCATAAATTGTAAATGCCTTACCTTTTTTTCCAGCACGTCCAGTTCTTCCTATACGATGCACATAGTCCTCAGGATTATTTGGAACGTCATAGTTGAAAACATGACTTATATTATCTACGTCAATACCTCTAGCGGCTACATCTGATGCAATTAGAATTTGTGCGCTTCCTTTTTTGAATTGATCTAAGGAATTTATTCTAGAACTTTGGTCCATATCACCATGAAGACAAACAGTTTGATAATTATTGTTTTTTAAGGATAAATTAACCTTTTCTATATCTTTCTTTTTATTACAAAAAACAACGGCACTTCTAATTTTTTCCAACCCTATCAGACTTATTAAATTGTTAAGTTTATTTTTATTATCAAATTTGACAAATAAACTCTCTATGTTTTGTGAAGTTGAAGAGCTTGGCGAAACTGTTATTTCTTTTGGATTGATTAATAAATCTTTACCAATATCCAATATCTCTTTTGATAGGGTAGCTGAAAAGAAAAGTGTTTGTCTTATTCTTGGTAACAGCTTATTGATTTTAATAATATCTGGGATAAAACCCATGTCTAACATTCTGTCTGCTTCATCAATTATAAGTAATTTTACTTCCTTAATAATTACTTTACCTCTTTCTATATGGTCTAATAATCGGCCGGGGGTAGCTACTAAAACATCAACTCCTTTTGCAAGCTTAATATCTTGTTCTGTAAAAGACACACCACCTATTAATAATGCCATTTGTAATTTAAAATATTTATTAATAACATTGAACTCTTCAGAAACTTGCATTGCGAGTTCTCTTGTTGGAGCTAATATAAGGGATCTAGGCATTCTAGATTTTGATTTGCCGGAACTTAAAATTTCAACTAATGGCATTACAAAAGATCCAGTTTTTCCTGTACCTGTTTGCGCGCAACCAAGTACATCTCTACCCATTAATATCTGTGGTATTGCTTTTTTCTGAATCTCGGTTGGTTCTTTGTATCCTATTTCATTAATAGTAGATAATATTTCTTTACTTAACCCTAGTTCATCAAAATTCACTTTTATTCCTTACTAATTAATATATGTCTCTATTACTTCGTTAAATTTAAATGTCAAATAAAAGCAACACTAACTGAGATAAGTCTAAACATCAAAGTTTTCTACTAGATTAGCGTTTTCTTGAATATATTTAAATCTAAGCTCAGGTTTTTTTCCCATTAAAATATTGACAAGATCATCTACTGTTCTTCTTTGATCTGCTTCATGAATATCTCTTTTTGGAATAGTTATTTTCAATAACTTCCTTGTTTTAATAGACATTGTTGTTTCTTTAAGTTGAGCAGGTGGCATTTCTCCTAGACCTTTAAACCTACTCACAATGCCTTTCCCAGAGAATTTTTTGTTAATGATTTCATTTTTACTTTCATCAGTTTGAGCATAATAGGATTGGCTATTATGGGTAACTCTATATAAGGGGGGTTGCGCTAGATATAAATGACCTTTTTCTATTAACTCTGGAAAATGATTATAGAAAAAAGTTAGTAACAAGGCTGCAATATGAGCACCATCTACATCTGCATCCGTCATAATTATAATTTTATTATATCTTAAATTTTTAATACTTTGTTGTGAGTTTGTGTCTAAACCCATTGCTAGTTTTAAATCATTAATCTCTTGATTTTGTAACATTTTTTCATTTGTCGCACTTGCAACATTTAAAATTTTGCCTTTTAAAGGAAGAACGGCTTGTGTTTCTCTACTTCTTGCCTGTTTGGCAGATCCTCCAGCACTATCTCCTTCAACAATAAATAATTCTGATTCTTCAAATTTGTCACTTGTGCAGTCAGCTAATTTACCAGGCAAACGTACTTTTTTAGTAATTGATTTCCTGGAAATTTCTTTTTCTTTTTTCTTTCTTTTTCTTTCTTCATAATTCTCTAGAGTACGGTTTAGCAATACTTCGCCAATTGATGTATCAGAAGATAGCCAGGTAGTGAATCTATCCTTAATAGCAGTTTCCACTAGTCTAGATGCAGAAGAATTAACAAGCTTTTCTTTAGTTTGTCCTTGAAATTGTGGATCTTTTATGAAAACTGATAATATAGATCCTGTAGAATTCATTAAATCGTCATAAATTATTTCATTTGCTTTTTTTAAACCTTTTATTTCAGCAAAATCCCTTATTCCTTTAGTTAAAGCTTGTCTAAAACCTGTTTCGTGAGATCCTCCTAGTGGAGTTGGAACAGTATTACAAAAAGTTTCATTAAAACTAGATTCTCCAGAATTAAGCCAACTAATCACCCATTCTACCGTTTCTTCATTAAGTTTAACGTTCCCTTTAAAAAAAGAAGACATATAGAGCGGTATAGTAGATGTTTTGAACTTGATATATTCTAGCAAACCTTCTACGTAACAGATTTTTTTATAGCTTGGTGTTTTTTCTTCGTCTTTAATAAGAGATTGATTGCATTTCCAAACAATCTCAACCCCACCATAAAGATAAGATTTATACTCTAAAATTTGAAAAATTTTATCTGGAATTAAAATATTACTTTCACCAAAAATTGTTTCATCTGGTTTGAATGTAATTGAAGTTCCATTGCTTTTTTTTGTTTCCTCTACTCTTATTAGCTTTGTTTTGGCAATTCCTCGAGAAAACTCCTGTCTGTATAAAACACCGGAACGTATTACTTCAACTATCATTAACGAGGATAGCGCATTAACAACAGAAGCGCCTACACCATGTAATCCACCAGATGTTGTGTAGCTCTTGTTAGAAAATTTCCCTCCAGAATGCAAAGTTGTCATTATTACTTCTAATGCTGATTTATCTTTAAACTTTGGGTGCTTATCTACAGGTATTCCACGTCCATTATCACTTATAGTTATTATATTATTATCTGAGAGCTCCACATTGATTTTAGAAGCATGTTTTGCAACCACTTCATCCATGCAATTGTCGATAATTTCTATTGCAAGGTGGTGTAAAGCATTGGAGTCAGTTCCACCAATATACATGCCTGGCCGATGACGAACAGGCTCAAGGCCTTCTAAAACCTCAATTTCAGATGCATTATATTCATTATCTAACAAATTTTTATTCATAAAAAACACAACATGTAGTATGTAAAGGAAAAAACATATACAATCATTATCACTGTTAAAGAGATTTTAAAATAAAAAAAACCCAACTTAAAGTTGGGTTTTAATAGAATATTATTATATCTAACTTGAATAATACATCTTAAATTCAATTGGGTGAGGAGCATGTTCGAATTGAACGACCTCTTCCATTTTAAGGTCAATATATGCCTCTATTTGGTCTTCGGTAAAAACTCCACCTTTAGTCAAAAATGACATATCATTAGAAAGTGCATCCAAAGCTTCTCTTAGAGAACCACATACAGTAGGTATGCTTGCTAATTCACTTGCAGGCAATTCATATAAATCTTGATCCATAGCATCACCCGGATCAATTTTATTTTGAATACCATCTAATCCAGCCATTAACATTGCTGAAAATGCCAAATATGGATTGGCAGTAGCATCTGGAAACCTTACCTCAACTCTTTTACCGTTAGGACTATCTGTAAAAGGAATTCTACAGGATGCAGATCTGTTTCTAGCAGAATAAGCTAAAATTACCGGTGCTTCAAAACCAGGTATTAATCTTTTATAGGAATTAGTTGAAGGATTAGTAAAAGCATTCAAAGCTTTGGCATGTTTAATAATGCCACCTATATAATAGAGACATGTTTCTGATAATTGAGCATACTTATCACCTGCAAAAAGTGGTTTTCCGTCTTTCCATATGGATTGATGTACATGCATGCCAGTTCCATTATCACCAGCAACAGGTTTAGGCATAAATGTAGCTGTTTGTCCAAATGAGTGAGCAACATTTTGAACTGCATATTTGTACAACTGAACATTATCAGCTGTTTCAATTAAAGTGCCAAACATCATACCAAGTTCATGCTGTGAAGGAGCTACTTCATGGTGATGTTTTTCCATAGGAACTCCCATGTCTACGAGAGATAATACCATTTCGCTTCTAAGGTCCTGGGCTGAATCAACTGGAGGTACAGGAAAGTATCCACCTTTAATGCCCGGTCTATGACCCATGTTGCCTTCTTCAAATTTACTTCCTGAATTATAAGGTCCTTCTGAAGAATCTAATTTATAAAAACATGAATTCATTTCCGCTTCAAATTTAACATCATCAAACACAAAAAACTCAGGTTCTGGACCAAAATAAGCTGTGTCACCTACACCAATTGAATCCATATATGCCAAAGCTTGTTTTGCTGTAGATCTTGGATCTCTTTCATATGGTTTGCCAGAAATTGGATCTAAAATATCACAAAAAATAGACAGGGTGGGTTGAGAAAAGAAAGGATCAACAATGGCTCTTGAACAATCAGGCATTAATTTCATGTCAGATTCATTTATAGCTTTCCATCCAGCAATGGATGAGCCGTCAAACATAAAACCTTCAACAAGTGATTTTTCGTCAATGGTACTCACATGTTGAGAAAGATGCTGCATTTTACCTCGTGGATCGGTAAATCGAAGATCAACAAATTGAATCTCCTTTTCTTTAATTGTATTAATGATTGTTTTGGGATCTGACATTCTCTAATTCTCCATAAATGTTTATTAAATTGCTTCTTTTCCTTTTTCGCCGGTTCTAATCCGGATAGCTTGATCAATTGATGATACAAATATTTTACCATCTCCGATTCTTCCAGTCTTAGCTGATTGTTCAATACACTCTAAGGCTGATTCCACAAGATCGTCATCTATGATAATTTCAATTTTTACTTTAGGTAGGAAGTCAACTACATACTCTGCACCTCTGTAAAGTTCAGTATGACCTTTTTGGCGACCAAAACCCTTAGCTTCATAGACAGTTAAACCTTGAATTCCAATTTGTGATAAAGAGTTTTTAACTTCATCTAATTTAAATGGTTTAATAATTGCTTCAATTTTTTTCATATTCACCTCGCTATTTTTAACTATAGTTTTAAAGAAATATCTTAAAGTATTTTTGCAAGCAAAATATAATGCACAAATAAAATGCCTAATTATTAGGCAATAACTTTTAAAATATTGTTTTAATTTTTAGAATTGCTTCTTCAATTGCTTCTTCAGAGTTGGCGCATGAAAGCCTAATATAACCTTCACCAAACTTACCAAAAGAAGTACCAGCTACAGTAGCAACACCAATTTGATCTAATAAGATATTTTGAATTTCTGTTGCATTTTTATTAGTACCGGTAATATTTGGAAAACAATAAAAAGCACCTTTCGGTTTTTGACAATTAAACCCATCTAATTCATTAAGTTTGGTATACATAATCTCTGCTCTTTTTTTAAAGGTATTGTTCATATCTGATACACATCCTTGTGGACCTTTGAGAGCTTCTAGTGCAGCAAATTGAGCGCTTGCATTTACGCATGAGTGGATGTTTACAGCCAACTTTTCAGCAATTTCATACAACTTGGTTGGAAAAATTCCATAACCTAAGCGCCAACCTGTCATTGCATATGTTTTAGACCAACCATTTAATATTATAAGTCTGTCCCTAATTTCTGGAAACGAGAGCATTGTTGTAAAAGGGTCTTCTCCAAAACAAAATTGATCATAAATTTCGTCGCTCATTAAAACAACATCTGGAAATTCTTGTAATCCGTTAGCTAGTTTTTCCAGTTCCTTTTTAGGTACAACTCCACCGGTTGGGTTTGCAGGGCTATTTATAATAATTAAGCTAGTATTTTTATTTATTTTTTTAAGTATATCATCAGCTGAAAAAGAAAAACCCATATCTTCACTTAATTTATAGGGTACCGCTTTTGCACCTGAATAATTGATAGCGGATTCATAAATTGGAAAACCTGGATTAGGATATAAAATTTCTTTATTTTTTTCACCCATCAGCATAGCTGAAAAGAAAATTATTACCTTACCACCAGGTACAATTAATATATTATCTGGAGCAATATTTACATCATGCCTTCTTTTAATATCATCGGATACGGCTTCCCTTAATTTAGGTATGCCAGTAGATTGAGTATAGCCATGATGACCATCTCTCAAAGCTTTTATTCCTGCTTCAACTATATGCTCTGGTGTTTGAAAGTCAGGTTGGCCAATACCTAAATTAATTATTTTTTTTCCTTCAGAAGCAAGTCTGTTCGCTCTAGCTAAAACTGAGAAAGCTGTTTCAGTACCAAGATTGTGATTTCTGTGTGCTGTGTTATGAAATATTTTCATTTAATAAAGCCTTGATTAATTATACTTTATTAAATATTTATACCTAACTATAATTAAAATAAAGTTTAAAAAGATTTTATTATATGGCGGGTGTAGCTCAGTTGGTTAGAGCGCGGGTTTGTGGTACCTGAGGTCGCCGGTTCGAAGCCGGTCACTCGCCCCAGTAAAATTTTGTCATTATTCTAACTTGACCTTTAAAGGTTCCTAAGTTAGCTATTTGATAAATTAGATTTTAATTTTTAATGCGGGCGTGGCGGAACTGGTAGACGCGCAAGATTTAGGTTCTTGTATCGAAAGGTGTGGGGGTTCAAGTCCCTTCGCCCGCACCACTAAATAAATCATATAGATTTTAAGGATTAAATATGGCAGTAACTCAAACTTTATCAGAAGGCTTAAAACGTGAATTCGAAGTTGTTATAACTAACAAAGAAATCAATAATTTAGTTGAAGTAAAACTTAATGATTTGGCTAAAGAAGCTAATTTACCTGGCTTTAGACCTGGTAAAGTGCCAGTTTCAGTTGTTAAAAATAGATTTGGAAAACAAGTGTTAGGCGAAGTTGTAAGAGAATCTGTTGACAATGCAACTAAAGAGACTATCGAAAATAACAAACTGGTACCATCTTCACAGCCAAAGATTGAAATAACTTCTTTTGAGGAAGGTGAAGACTTAAAGGCTAAATTATCAGTAGAGTTAATGCCTGAATTTGAAATTCCTGATTTGTCTAAACTAGAAATATCTAAGCCGGTGGTTAAGGTAGGTGAGAAGGAAGTTGATGAAGCAGTGGAAAAAATTGCCACCGAAAATGTTGGAACAAAGACTGTAACAGCAAAAAGACCTGCAAAGTTAGGTGATACTGTTGTCATAGATTTCTTAGGAAAAATTGATGACGTACCTTTTGAAGGTGGTGAGGCTAAGGGGCATAATTTAAAACTCGGCTCTAACTCTTTTATTCCTGGATTTGAAGATGGTCTAGTTGGATGTAGCAAGGGTAAAAAAGTTGATATAAAAGTTACTTTTCCGAAAGATTATCAGGCAGCTAATTTAGCTGGTAAAGATGCTGTTTTTGAAACTACTATAAATGAAATAAAAGAAGATAACGATTTAGTTATTAATGATGATTTAGCCAAAAATTTAGGAATGGAGAATTTAGCTTCACTTAAAAAGGCTGTTTCCGAACAAATTAGCAAACAGCATGAACTTGCAAGTCGAGATAAGTCCAAAAGACAAGTGTTAGATAAACTAGCAGATTCAATTTCTTTTGAACTTCCTGAAACTCTAGAAAAAGAAGAATATAACAGTATTTGTATGGCTATGAATCCTAATGCCAAGCCAGACAATATTGATAAATCTGACGACAAGCCTGAACTTCAAGCAGATAAAGGTATGAGCGATGAAGAAAAAGCTGATGCCTCTGAAATAGCAAAACGAAGAGTAAGGCTTGGACTTTTACTTTCTGAAATAGGCAGAAAAAATAATATTAAGGTTGAAGAAGAAGATACAAGAAATGCTATGATGAAAGAAATCCAAAAATATCCAGGACAAGAAAAACAAGTAATGGATTACTTTAAAAATAATCCTGAGGCACAACAACAATTATCCGGTCCAATTTTTGAAGATAAGATTATTGATTTTATTTTGGAATTGGCGAACGTTAAGGAAAAGACTGTATCAGTTGAAGAATTATATAAAACTGATGATCTTGATCTCAAAAAAGAGGCTGCAAAAGCAAAGAAATCAAATAAATCTTTGCAAAAGGATAAGCCCAAAAAAACAGTTAAAAAGAATAAAGTAAAATCTTAATTATAATTTAAGGAGTACTAAGAATGTTAGAAGATTTTTCAAAAATATTATCTTCACCACGAGAAAAATCTGCACTTGTTCCAATGGTTGTTGAACAAACTAGCCGAGGTGAGAGATCATACGACATTTATTCAAGGCTTCTCAAAGAAAGAATAATTTTTCTTGTTGGTCCTGTTGATGATAATTTAGCTTCTCTAGTTTGTGCACAATTACTATTCCTAGAAGCTGAAAATCCAAAAAAAGATATATCCATGTATATAAATTCTCCTGGGGGGGTAGTTACATCTGGATTATCTATATACGATACTATGGAATATATTAGGCCGGACGTTTCAACAGTATGTATTGGTCAAGCCGCTAGCATGGGATCCTTACTTTTAACAGCTGGCGCTAAAAATAAACGATATTGCTTACCTAATGCCAGGATTATGACGCATCAACCATCTGGAGGTTTTCAAGGGCAGGCTACCGATATTGAAATACATGCAAAAGAGATCATTAATTTAAGATCAAGGTTGAATAATATTTATGTAAAACATTCTGGCAAGAAAATTGCAGAAATCGAAGGCTTGATGGATAGAGATACTTTTTTATCTCCTCAAGATGCGCTTAAGATTGGTTTAATAGACGAAGTTGTTGATAAAAGACCAAGTGTAGAATAAGCGCATTAAATTAAATTATATCTTGCTTTTAATATGCAAAATATAGAATACTAAATTTAGATTTAGTCTAATGAGGATAGAAAATGAACGAACATAAAAACGAAGGAAAAAATAAAACAACTTTGTATTGTTCGTTTTGTGGAAAAAGTCAGCATGAAGTTAAAAAATTAATAGCTGGACCAACAGTTTTTATTTGTGATGAGTGTGTAGAATTATGTATGGATATCATCAAAGAAGAACACCAATCTTCAGTTACAAAAAATAAAGACGGTATTCCTTCACCTGCTGAAATTTGTAGAATACTAGACGATTATGTAATAGGTCAGACAAAAGCTAAAAGAATATTGTCTGTAGCTGTTCACAATCATTATAAAAGATTAACTAACTCCTTAGACATGAATGATATTGAAATTTCAAAATCTAACATACTACTGGTAGGACCTACAGGTTGTGGTAAAACACTTTTAGCTCAAACTTTGGCCAAAATATTAGATGTTCCTTTTACAATGGCTGATGCGACAACTCTTACTGAAGCAGGATATGTAGGTGAAGATGTTGAAAATATTATTTTAAAACTTCTTCAAGCATCTGATTATAATGTGGAACGTGCTCAGAAGGGTATTGTTTACATAGATGAAGTTGATAAAATTTCTAGAAAATCTGAAAACCCATCTATTACAAGAGATGTAAGTGGAGAGGGTGTACAGCAGGCTCTTTTAAAAATTATGGAAGGTACTGTTGCGGCGGTTCCTCCTCAAGGTGGAAGAAAACATCCACAACAAGAATTTTTACAAGTTGATACTACAAATATTCTTTTCATTTGTGGGGGAGCTTTTGCTGGATTAGATAAGTTAATTTCTAATAGAAATAAAGGTTCATCAATTGGGTTTGGTGCTGAAATAGTAGATTCTGGTGAGGTTTCTTCTTCTGAAGTTCTAAAGGATGTCGAGCCTGGAGATTTAGTTAAATATGGACTAATTCCAGAATTTATCGGAAGATTGCCTGTTTTAGCTACACTCGAGGATTTAGATGAAGATGCTCTAGTCACTATCCTAACAAAACCTAAAAATGCTTTAGTAAAACAATACCAAAAACTTTTTGAAATGGAAAATACTAAACTTGAGTTTAGGGATACCGCGTTGAGGGCATTGGCAAAAAAAGCAATAACTTTAAAAACTGGTGCTAGAGGTTTGAGGTCAATTATCGAAAATATTCTTATGGATACAATGTTTGAATTGCCTTCAGAACCTGATATTGCCGAAGTTGTTATAAATGAAGATGTTGTTCTTAAAGGAAGCAAGCCTTTACTAGTTCATGAGAAAAAATCTAAAGAGATAAATAACTCTTTATAAATTACCTTTTAAGCTTGAAGTTTAAAAAATAAATATCATTTATAATTTATAACATTATTTTTAAAGGATATTATTTTGACTGAAACAATCTACCCTATATTGCCCTTAAGAGATATTGTAATCTTTCCTCATATGATAGCGCCTTTATTTGTTGGAAGATTGAAATCCATAAACGCCTTAGAATTGGTAATGGAAGAAAACAAACAAATAGTTTTGCTTACCCAAAAGAAACCGTCTGTTGAAGATCCTAAACAAAAAGACCTTTTTAAAGTAGGTACACTAGGCAATATATTACAAATGCTTAAACTTCCAGATGGGACAGTCAAAGTTTTGGTTGAAGGTAAGTCAAGGTGTATAATTGAAAAAGTTAATTCTTCAGATGAATATACAAATGCAAAAATAAAGTTCTTAAAAGATGAAGAATTTGTATTTGATAATAAAGATATTTTAACTAATAAATTGTCAGGTGTCTTTGAACAATATGCTAAGTTAAATGGCAAAATTAACTCTGACATATTGTCAACAATTTCTGAGATCAGTGACCCTAGCACCTTAACTGACACAATAGTCAATCATTTGTTACTTAACATTGAAGAGAAACAAGAGTTTCTTGAAATGATGAATCCAATGGAGAGAACTGAAAAACTTACACTTAAATTAGAAAGTGAAATTGAAATTTTATCCACAGAAAGAAAAATTCGTAATCGTGTTAAAAAACAAATGGAGAAAACACAAAGAGAATATTATTTAAATGAACAAATGAAAGCTATTCAAAAAGAATTAGGCTCTTCTGAAGATGGTAAGAATGAATTTGATGAGATTGAAGATAAAATAAATAAAGGTAAATTATCAAAAGAGGCTAAAGAAAAAGCTTTGTCGGAGCTAAAAAAATTAAAGAGTATGAGTCCTATGAGTGCTGAAGCTACGGTAGTAAGGTCTTATATAGATTGGTTGACTTCAATCCCATGGACAAAGAAAAGTAAGGTTAAAACTGACATAGAAAATGCCAGGAAAATACTTGATAACGACCATTATGGCTTAGAAAAAGTTAAAGACAGAATTATTGAATTCTTAGCAGTTCAAAAAAGAACAAAAGAGATTAAAGGCCCAATCCTATGTCTTGTCGGACCTCCAGGTGTAGGAAAAACCTCATTAGGCAAATCAATAGCCGAAGCTACTGGTAGGCAATATATTAGAATGGCTTTGGGTGGTGTTCGTGATGAGGCTGAAATTAGGGGTCATAGAAGAACCTATATAGGTTCACTGCCTGGTAAAATTATTCATGGCATGAAAAAGGGATCTACAATAAATCCTTTATTTTTGTTAGACGAAATTGATAAATTAGGAAATGATTACAGAGGAGACCCTTCTTCTGCTTTACTAGAAGTTTTAGATCCAGAACAAAATAAAACGTTTCAAGACCATTACCTAGAAGTTGATTATGATTTATCTAAAGTTTTATTTGTTACTACTTCTAATACTCTTAATATGCCTCAAGCTCTTCTAGATAGGATGGAAATAATAAGGCTTTCAGGATATACCGAAGATGAAAAACTACAGATAGCTAAGAAACATTTGATAGATAAACAAATGGAAAACTGTAAATTAAAAAAATCAGAATTTTCTATTAATGATGATGCAATTAAATTTATAATACAATCTTATACTAGAGAAGCTGGTGTTAGAGGTTTAGAAAGACAAATTGCTAAATTGACTAGAAAAATTGTTACTCTTATAGAAAAGAATAAGGCTAAAAGTTTTTCCATAACAAAAGATAACCTCATAGAGATATTAGGTGTACCAATTTACCAGAGACTTGAGGTTGAAAAAGAAAATCTTGTTGGAATCACTACAGGCTTAGCTTGGACAGAGGTTGGGGGTGAATTACTATCAATAGAAGCTGTTAAAGTAAGTGGTAAGGGAAAAGTTACGGCTACTGGAAAACTTGGTGATGTAATGAAAGAGTCTGTTAAAGCTGCAGAGTTTTTAATTAGATCAAAAGCTTTGGATTATGGCTTAGACCCTATTGATATAGAAAAAAGTGACATTCACGTTCATGTACCAGAGGGAGCCACACCTAAAGATGGTCCTTCTGCAGGTGTTGCTATGGTAACAAGTATCGTTTCTGCTTTAACTGACATCAAAATTAAAAGTTCAGTTGGTATGACAGGAGAGATTACTTTAAGAGGACGTGTTCTCCCTATTGGCGGATTAAAAGAAAAGTTACTAGCTGCAAAAAGGGGAGGGTTAAAGACTATTTTAATTCCTGTTGATAATAAAAAAGACCTGGTAGAGATTCCTGATAACATAAAAGACGAATTAGAAATTATTCCAGTAAGTTCTATTGATGAAGTTGTTAGTAACGCTTTAGTAACAATGCCAGAAAAAATAGATATATTAGATATTAGTAATTTACCTCCAACAAATAAAACAAATATTCTTGATGAAAAAAACATTTCTCATTAACATTTGATGTAGTTTTTTTTATTTTACTTTAATAAAATCGTTTTATTTACTAGAGTTATGATTATTTATAAGATATAATTTATCTTATTTAACACAACTTCTGGAGGTACGAATGAATAAGAATGAATTAGTTGCAAGCGTTGCTGACGCGTCAGGATTAACAAAAGCAGATGCTGCTAAAGCTGTTGATGGTGTATTTTCATCTATAACTGGAGCATTAAAATCTGGTGGTGATGTTCGTATAGTTGGTTTTGGAACTTTTTCTGTAGCTAACCGTGCCGCTACAACTGGAAGAAATCCAAGAACAGGTGAGACAATTCAAATTAAAGCTTCTAAACAGCCAAAATTTAAAGCTGGTAGCCCATTAAAGGATGCAGTTAACGGTTAAGCTTAATTAATATTCATTTAAAAGCATCCCCAGTAGGGGATGTTTTTTTTTGCATAGCACATCTTTGAATTAGCGATTTTTTGTACTTAAACTGTTCACCATTGAAATAATATAAAATATTGAAATTTTTTTTAAAAACTTCAATAAGTTCCATGTTTTTAAGTAAGTAATCTGGGTTACTTGGCTTACCTAATTTTTCGTTTCCCGTTGCAAATGTTTCATAAAATAGAAACCCATTTTCTTTAACTAAATTACCAATATTTTTTATCTTTGGCCTATATAAATAATTAGTAACTATGACAATATCATAGTAATTTTCATCAAATGGCCATTTTTCATTAGTTTCTAAGTCAAAGCACATAGTTTTTATATTTTGAAAATTATTATAAGAAGATAATTTTTTACTGTCATTATCGACAGCCGTAATTTTCCTTTTTGGATCAGCTAAACTTATACTATGTCTACCACTACCGCTTGCAAAGTCTAGAATTTGAAGTTCTTTCTTACCAGTAATTGCCTTGATTCTATTAATTATCCAGCAAGATGGTTGTGCTTTTAAATTAACTCTCATTTAGATTAATTTCCTTTAATTTTTTAAAATTTTAATTAAAAAATAAGTAAGTTCATAGTTGTCAATTATATTAAAATTACGTATAAGCATAACTAATGGGGCGGTTAGCTCAGTTGGTAGAGCATCTCGTTTACACCGAGAATGTCGGCGGTTCGAGACCGTCACCGCCCACCATTAACTATAATTTATTATAATTTTATTAGTTAACAAAGGCTTTTTCTAATACAAAATCTCCTGGATTGTTATTAGCACCTTCTTGAAAATTATTTTTTTTCATAATTTCTTTTAAATCATTATTAAGGCCCATTGAACCACAAAACATGAATCTATCATTTTGAGATATTTTCTGTAACCCTAAATCCTTGAAAAGTCTCCCAGAAATAATTAAGTCGGTAATTCTTCCTTTGTTGGTATAATTTTCTCTAGTAGTTGAATGATAAATAATTAACTTATTAGAAATAAACTCTTTTACAATGTCGTCTTCAAAACAATTTTTAATTGTTTCTTTACTGTAGTTTAATTCATCAACTGTACGACAAGTATGTGTAACTACAATTTGTTCAAATTTTTCATATGTTTCTGGTTCTTTTATTAGAGATGCAAAAGGAGCAAATCCAGTGCCTGATGATAGTAAAAATAACCTTTTACCAGGCTTTAAAGCATCAAGGACAAGAGTTCCTGTAGGCTTTGGCATCATAACAATATCATCATTTATTTTAATATCTTTTAACTTAGATGTTAGTGGTCCATCTTTAACAATTATAGAATAAAACTCTAGCTCATCTGACCAGCTCGGTGAAGCTATAGAATAGGCCCTCAAAATTGGTTTCCCTTCATCATTTGGGAGACCTATCATTACGAACTCACCTGATCTAAATCTAAAACTAGCAGGCCTTGTAATTCGAAAAGAGAATAGGTTTTCAGTCCAATGTTTGATAAAAGTTACTTTTTGTAAGTTTGAAAATTGTTTAGACAAATTTTTTTCCTTAATTCCTAAGTAACTTTTATTAATTTTTTTGTTAGTTTTAGTAAAGCTTCTTTATAATCAGGGTTTTTAAATTGATAATTGAATTCATTGCCAATAAATTTAGATTTTACAACTCTATCAACCTCATAAAAAGATTTTATAGCTTCTGACACTTTATTTGATTGATATGAAATAGCTTTAGGTAAGTTTAAGTTTAATTTTTCTGTGACATATTTAATAGCATCATAACTTTGAATTTTATTATCATCACTTATGTTCAAATATTTATAATTATAATTTTCAGTTAAATATTTAATTATGATTGCAGATAAGTCTTCGACATTAATACGGTTAGAAACATGTCCACTTTTTACAATCACTTCATCATTACCATTTAGATATTTAATCATAGGGTGTCTTCCTGGCCCATAAATACCTGATATTCTAAAGATTGAAGACTTATTATTTGCAGTTAACCATTCTGTTTCTGCCTTAAGCCTAGTTTTACCTCTAATATTTTGTGGATTGGGCTTTGTGTCCTCATAAACGATTCCACCTCCATATACAGATGTGGCTGATAGGTATATTATTTTTTTATTATTGGAAGAAATGGCTTGCTTATATTTTTGAATTACTGGATCAGTACCATCTTGATTAGGTGGCACGGTTGAAATTAAACTTTCATCTTGGATTTTTTTTTGTAAATTCATCTCATCATCAAAATGGAAATAATGAATATTTTTTTTAGGTTTGATTATATTACGTGTGATAATAGAGACTTTAAATCCCTTTTGAAGAGCCTCTTTAGAAAGAAAACGAGCTGTGTAGCCGTTACCAATAATTGTTAATTTAATCATTTTAAAATATTATAATTTATTGCTTGCACTTAATTAGTAAATTCTATTATCGTTTAAATGTTTATGGTGCTTCGAAGATTTCTTCAAGCTTAAAATGGGAATTTGGTAATTCATTGGAATTGTAAGCCAAAGCTGTCCCCGCAACTGTAAATGCTTAGTGAGGGCTTTTATACCACTGGAGTTTATCTGGGAAGGTTGCCTTAACGTTGATGCATGAGCCAGGAGACCTGCCATTTATAGTCGCTTTGTCACCTTCCGGGTTGAGTGGATGACACGTGTAATAAATCGTCTAGCGACAAATTATTGAGCGTAAGCTCTTAACTAAGCTGGAGGTTTATTTGTCTGCACGTCTTTTAATATTTTTATTATCTATAGTATTTTTTCCCTTTAATTCATCTTCAACAGAAACAAAACCTATTAGAATTACAATATACCCAACGATTATTGATAAAAAAGTTGTGGGAAGTTCTACTACTATTATTAATAAGGAAACTATTAAAGAAAATGCTCATTTATCACTAGGACAACTTTTGAGTAAATTCTCAGGAATTAACTTTGAAAATTTATATTCTGGTGTGGATGTTAAATCGTCGGTGCGTGTTCGTGGTTTTGGTGAACAGGCTACTAGAAATGTTTTAATTCTAATTAATGGAATACGCATATCTGATATGACAATTGCTGGTGCTAATTTATCAAGAGTTTTAATTGAAAATGTCCAAAAAATTGAAATTATTAAAGGAGGTAAAGCTAGTCTTTTATTTGGTGATGGAGCTGTAGCAGGCGCAATAAATATAATAACTAAAAACCCTTTATACGTAGAAGATAAATTTCAAGTAAAAACCTCTTTAAAATCATTCAATACTAGACAACAAATTATATCTTCAGCTAAAAAATTTGATGATTTTGTTATTGATTATTCAATAACTAATTTAGAAACAGATGGTTATAGAAATAATAGTGAATATGACCAAAGTTCATTTAATTTCAATTTGACAAATTTTAATGACGGTAATTCAAGGACTTTTGCTGAATTTAAAATGACTGACGAGCAAACACGTCTTCCTGGGAGTATATTATTAACTGATTTTTACGAAAATCCAAAACAGACAAGATTTCCTGAAGATTTTGCAACAGAAAAAATTTCATCTATCAAATTAGGTGGTGAAAAAAATTTTTATAATGAAAATAAAATCACCTCTATTTTAAGGCTTGAGAAAAAAGATCAATATTCGTCAATGTTAAATTGGGGCATAAGATATAAAAGCAAAACCACCTTAAATACTGCACATTTCAATTCACAATTTATTTCAAATAAAAGTACTTTAAAGAAAGATATTATTGGAAAGTTTGGAATTGATATTTACAACTCTACTTATAAAGTTGATGCAAATAACTGGGCATATAACCAGTATATAAATAAGGCTGAACAACAAATTATTGAGCCTTCAATCATTATTAATATTAAAGATAAAAAAATTACTGGTTTAAATTATGAATTAGGCATTAGATCTCATCATTATGAGATAGATGTTTTTAATTTATTATCCTCAAGAGTAAAGGTATTGTCTAATAATGAAGAAAATTATGCTTGGTCGTTTGGAGCTGATTATAATATAAAAACCAATAATAAAATATTTGGAAATATTTCACGTTCATATAGATCACCAAGATTAGATGAAATTGTTACTGTTGGACCATCAACCAGTATAAACCCTCTTAAGCACCAATACTCTAATGAAATGGAGATTGGCTATGAAAATAAATTAATTAATAGTAGGTATAAAATTTCAGCTTTTAGAAATCTAATTAAAAATCAAATTTTTTATAATTCAACATCATTTGCTAATGAAAACTATGATCCATCAATACATCAAGGAATAGAAATTGAATTAGATAAAAAAATTTCTAATCATTTAAGTTTTAGCTCTAATAGTACTTTTATGAATTCATATGTGGCTAAAGGTTCTTTTAAAGGAAATGAGACACCATATGTCCCTAAATTGAGAGCTAATGCCTCTTTAAATTATAAAATTAATAGCAAAGCAAATCTTAGTTATTCATATAAATATTTTGGAAAAACACGTGCGGGTAATGATGACAATTATATTCTACCAAAATCGAAATCTTACCAAATATCAGATATTAAGTTATCTTATAACTTTAAAAACTTTACCTTGAATACTTTTGTAAATAACTTTTTAGATGAAAAATATTATACTAATTTAATTATGGGCAGCGGCAATGCCGCTTATGTTTATCCCCAAGCAGGCAGAACAATAGGTTTAGAGATTGAAGCTGAATTTTAATTCTTTTACCTTGAGTTTATTTTATCAAAGGTTTATTTATTTAATCATGAAAATAGAAAAAGTCTCTTATTACCTTTTAATTTTAATGGCATCAATTTGTGCTTTGTTTCTTTTCAGATTTTTACCACATCCTCCAAATTTCACGCCCGTTATCGCTATGGCTTTTTATCTGCCGATTTTATTTGGCCTATGGAGTATACCATTTATAATATTAGCTTTTGGTATAACAGACTATTTTATAGGTTTTCATAGTTTGCTTTTTTGGACTTGGGGAAGCCTAGCTTTAATAAGCTTAATCTCAAAATTTAGTAAAAATACATCTTCTAGAATTTTTTTGTGTTTCTCAGCAACTATAATATTTTTTATAATCTCAAATTTTGGTGTTTGGTTAAGTGGTTATTACGGTTATTCTATAGAATCATTAATTTTGTGTTATACTATGGCTATTCCATTTTATACTAATACTATGATAAGCACTTTATTTTTTGCTGGATTAATTGAGTTTTTTATTTATTCAAAATACTATCTTTATCTTTCTGCTTATAAAAATAAAATTAATTAAATTTTAAAATATTTATCTTAAGTTTATTCTTTTCTTGACCAAAACTTTTTCTGCCTCTATCAAGTATATTCATACCTTTAAAGGGGGTGTAGCTCAGTTGGTTAGAGCGCCGGCCTGTCACGCCGGAGGTCGCGAGTTCGAGTCTCGTCACTCTCGCCATTTAATAAGGGCGAATGACTTAAGAAATTAATAAGATTTATTTTTTATTAGATAATCCATCCTATCAACGGATTTGACTTTGAAACTTAAATCCTTTTCATTTCGTATAATCTCAAAGTCTATTTCAACTCCATAATTGCCAGAGCTCCAAATTGTTTTGTAAAACATTTGAACGGTGTTTACAGCCTTTCCATTTACAGCCTTAATAATATCGTTTTTTTTAAGACCCGATTTTTCGGCAGGCCCTTTTTTGCTTACTCTTGTAATAATCACTTTACCAGAAGAATCATTAGTAGATATCCCTATGTACGGTTTAACATCTTTTTTGCGGCGACCATATTTGATTAAATCATTTAGAATAGGTTTTAGTAAATTTATGGGAACGAACATATTACCTGGTGAAAATGTACCTGGAAATGCAGCATCTTGTACAAAAAGTGATCCTACCCCTAATATTTGACCATTTGAACTAATTAGAGGAGCTCCTGCCCAAGATTGATTCATAGGCAGTGTATAAATAGGCTTCTCTAGAAAATATTCCCACCATCCGACAAATGGTCTTCTTGATACCATTTTTGCCATAGAACCAATTCCTTTTTGAGGTGAAGGAAGAATTAAAAGCGTATCATCCAAGTCGACATCATTGGAATTACCTATCTCTAGAGGTGTTAATTTAGTTTTAATTATAGGTGATACAATACCAAATCCTGATGAGTGATCATATCCAGTCAATTTCCCAGGGATTTGTTTTCCATTTGGAAGTCCTATCATAATTTCATGCGCTTCAATGACAATATATCCTATTGTAAGAATATTATACTCGTCTATTATAACTCCACTTCCTTGTCGAATTGTTCCAAGACTTTTTGAAGTTCTTGCCTCTTCTCGTATTTTGGAGTCAATACTAACAACTGAATTATAAAATTTTTTTATTTTTTCTTTTGTTATTGAATTTTCATCAGCCTTCACAAGCGACGAAATAAAAATTAAATAGAAAATCAAAAAATTTAAAAAAATCTTTAATAAATACATATAATTTAACCCTATTGAAAACTATGAAATAGATAATTGAGTAGGTATTTATATTAAATAATATGATATAGTTGATGAATTAAGCAAGATTTTTGAAAGACAAATTTTTGAAATCGTTAGATGATAAGTTGAATTAAATATTACTTAATAAAAAATTATCTTTTAACTTGTTAATAGTATTAATTTGAGGTTGAATAAATTAATTATTTGTAGGGTAAAAATGAAGATTGAATTACACCATATAAACTTATCTACGGATAAAGTTGATGAAATGAATGAGTTTTATTTAAAAGTGATGAAGCTTAAAACTGAAACTGAAGGTTTGCCGATTTTAGAAAAGAGGAAGGGTTATTCAGGTGATGTCGCTTTTGTTTCAGATGGTAAAATCCAAACTCACTTGGCAGAAAAAGACTTAGACGTATGTTTTAAAACGGGTCATTCTATTAATCCATTAGAAAAAGGTCATATAGCTTATAGAACTGATGATTTAGAAGCCTTTAAAAAGCATCTTGATCAATTAGATGTGCGGTATTCTGATTGGGGTGAAACTGCGGTAGCTGGTTGGAAACAAATCTTTTTTTATGACCCTGACGGTAATGTGATTGAAGTCCACGAAGTTGAAAATAAATAAACAAAAATTCTAATTTAATTTTTAATGCATAAGACTGGTGGTAATTTTTGATAAAGCCAAATATTAATTTGTTGGCAGTGATTGTTGCTGTTCCTGTTATAGGAATGACGATAATTTCTCCAGCTTTAACTCTGATTAAAGATGATTTAAATATATCTTTTTCTGATACTCAATTGATTTTGACGCTATATTTTACTTTCTTAGCACTTGGACAGATTTTATCAGGTCCTTTTTCTGATAAGTATGGAAGAAAACCTATTCTATTATTAGGTGCAACAATATACTGTGTATCTGCTTTTTTAGCTTCATTATCGTCTAATATTGAAATTTTATTAATTTTAAGATGTTTTCAAGGTTTTGGAGCTGCTGCCTGTTTATCAGTTGGTAGAACAATTATAAGCGATTGTTTTGATATCAGTGAAGCTGCTAAACAAATGTCAAAAATGACAGCTATTATGGCTATTATACCAATTACTTGTTTTATTTTTGGTGGTTTGCTAGCTGATTTTTGGGGATGGAGAACAAACCTCATTGCTTTAGGTATAATTAGTCTCACATTAATATTTTTTATGATATTAATGTTAAAAGAGACACTGCTTAATAAAGCTAAGAGCATCAGTTTTTATAATATGTTCTTAGTCTATAAAGGATTGATACAAAACAATTCATTTAATTTTTTTACCATAACAACGGCAATGCAAACATCTATGTTTTTTGCAATGAATGGTTTTATGCCATATGAGTTTGCAAGAAAAGGGGTTAGTATTTCTGAATTTGGGATATGGTTTTCTTTAACTTCAGTAGGCTATATTTTTGGTAATATTATTAATAGTAAGTTAAGCCCAAAGCTAGGTTTAGAAAGAATGTGCTTGATTGGAACTGTTTGCTCTTTCTCCACTGTTTTAATTTTTTTTCTTAATAATAATTTTCTTGAAAATGGACCTTTAGCTCTATCTTTAATTTGCGTATTGTTCGGGTGTTCTAACGGTTTTGCAGTAGCTAATAGTATGACAGGAGCAATTAATTCATCTAAATTGAATAAAGGTGCAGCTAGTGGATTAATGGGAGCTTTTCAAGTTGGTTCAGGTGGGTTAGCGGGTTTTCTTATTATTTATTTTGGTGGTGCTGAAAATTTTAATATATGTTTGACCGCACTTTTTATTATGTCTGGGATTTCAATAATTTCTTCCTATTTAATTTTAAAAAAAAAGAAATTAACGTATAAAACTTAATAATGACTAATGATATTAAGATTATAGATGCGCACCATCACTTCTGGGATTTAAATACAAACTATTATCCTTTTTTAAGTGATGAAATAGATACGAATTTTTTCTTAGGGAATTATAAATCTATTAGAAAAAATTATCTTCCTTTTGATTATATTAAAGATTCAAAGAATCATAACGTTATTGGAACAATTCATTGTGAAGCAGAATGGGATAGAAATGATCAGGTTGGAGAAACAAAATGGTTAGAGAAACTATCAAAAAATAATAAATTTCCTAATGCCATTGTTGGACACGCCTGGTTTCATAAAAAAAATTCTGAGGCTATTATAGCTGAGCAAGCAAGTTTTGATTTGGTTAAAGGTATTAGATCAAAACCAATAACTAAAACATCCATCAATTCAAAAGAATATATTTATGAAGGTTCAATGCAGGATTTCACATGGCGCAATGGTCTAAAATTATTACAGAAGTATAATTTGAATTATGACTTAAGAATACCAAGTTGGCATTTAGAAGAAGCAATTGAAATAGTTAGATTAATACCCAATACAAAAGTGATAATTAATCATGCTGGTTTTCCATGGAATAGAACTGATGAGGGAATGAATTATTGGAGAAAAGGAGTGAAGTTGATGTCACATGAACCTAATACATTCATAAAACTGTCTGAGTTCGGTGTAAAGGGTAAAGCTTGGAATTATTCTCAAAATGAAAAAATTATACACGAATTAATTGATTTGTTTGGACCTCAAAGGTGTATGTTTGCAAGTAATTTTCCAGTTTCCAAGATTAAAATATCATTTGATGACTTATATAAGAGCTATAAACAAATTGTTAAAAATTTTTCTGTTGATGAAAAAAAATGGCTTTTTTCTAAAACTGCTATGAAAGTTTATGATATCAAGATTTAAATTTTCTATTTTAATTAATGGAGTCTTAATTGAGTATTAAATATACGAATATAGTTGATGGGTTGCCAGCATCTGTCCCTTTTGTAGGTCCAGAAGCACAAGAAAGAACTTTAAACCAAGTTTTTAAAGCACGAATTGGTGCTAATGAGAGTGTTTTTGGTCCATCTTTAAAAGCAGTAATGGCTATGCAAAAAGAAATCATTAAAACATGGCAATACGGTGACCCCGAAAACTATGATTTAATAAATGCTTTAGCTACTAAACATAAAGTTTCACCGAAAAATATTGTTGTTGGAGAAGGAATAGATGGACTTCTCGGATATCTTGTAAGACTAATTATACAAAAAGGTGATAATGTAGTAACGACCGATGGCGCTTATCCCACTTTTAATTATCATGTAAATGGATATGGAGGTTGTTTACATAAAGTTCCTTTTAAAAATGATACAGAAGATTTAGAAAACTTATTGAATAAAGTAATAGAAACATCTGCTAAGATTTTATATGTTTCAAATCCAAATAATCCAATGGGTACAATTAATACGCCAAAGGCTATAGAGAAGTTAATAGAAAACCTTCCTAAATCTACTTTGCTGTGCCTAGATGAAGCGTATAGTGATTTCTTACCAACTAATTTAATTCCTAATATATCGATTAACCAATCTAATGTTATTAGAATGAGAACTTTTTCTAAAGCTTATGGAATGGCAGGGCTTAGAGTAGGCTATGCAATTGGTGAACAAAATATAATATTAAATTTTGAAAAAATTAGAAATCATTTTGGCATGTGTAGAGTATCTCAAGTTGGTGCTTTAGCGGCACTCGATGATAATATATTTATAAATGATGTAATTCAAAAAGTAGGATCAGCTAGAAAAAGAATATCTGACATCGCTTTGAGTAATAATTGTAAATTTGTAAATTCTTATACAAATTTTATTGCAATTGATTGTCTTAAGGATGATGTGTTTGCAAAAAAAGTTTTAGAAAATTTAATTAAAAAAAGAATTTTTGTTAGAATGCCATATTCATTTCCTCAAAATAGATGTATAAGAGTAACAGTAGGATTAGATAAAGATATTGATTTATTTGAAAAATATTTTCCAATTGCTTTGAAAGAAAGTTGATACTTTTACCTAATTTTTTCACATAATAATTTAAAATAATTTTTTTATAGAATTCAGGGAGTTTATAAATGTCAATCAAGTACCCAGATACTCAGCTTTTTCTCAATGGAGAATGGAGAGATGCTTTAGCTAAAGAAAGTCTTGAAATAATTAACCCAGCCACAGAAGAAGTTATTGGGAAAGTGTCTCACGCAAGAAAAGAAGACTTAGATATAGCTTTAAACGCAGCAGAAAAAGCTTTTAATAGTTGGAAAAATGTTTCAGCTTATGAACGCTCAAAAATCCTTCGTAAAGCAGCTGATATTGTAAGAAGTAAAGCTGATGAAATTGCAACTCTAATGACTTTGGAGCAAGGCAAGCCTCTTGTTGAAGCAAAAATGGAAACAATGGGAGCGGCTGATTCAATTGACTGGTACGCAGAAGAAGGAAGAAGAGCCTATGGAAGAATTATTCCATCACGTGCTCCTCAAGGTGTTTATCAGTTTGTATTTAAAGAGGCAGTTGGTGTAGTAGCTGCTTTTACACCATGGAACTTTCCTTTAAATCAAGTTGTAAAAAAAGTAGCGGCCGCATTTGCTGCTGGTTGTACAGCTATCGTTAAAGGTCCTGAAGAAACTCCAGCTAGTGTTGCCGAATTAATAAAAGCTTTTGATGAAGCAGGCATGCCAAAAGGTTCTATAAACTTAGTATATGGAATACCAGCTGAAATTTCAGAATATTTAATTGCGCATCCAATTGTAAGAAAGGTTACTTTTACTGGTTCAACTGCAGTTGGAAAGTTGTTAGCATCTTTGGCTGGAACGCATATGAAAAGGGTAACCATGGAACTTGGTGGTCATTCTCCTGCAATTGTCTGTGAAGATGCTGATGTTAAGGCAGCAGTTAAAATTCTAAGTGCTAATAAATTTAGAAATGCTGGGCAGGTATGTATCTCACCTACAAGGTTTTTAGTACATGATTCAGTCTACGAAGAGTTTGTTGATGGATTTGTTGAACAAGCCGAAGCTTTAAATGTTGGAAATGGTCTAGATGAGGGTGTGAAAATGGGTCCACTTGCCCACGATAGAAGACTTACGGCAATAGAGGGTTTTGTTTCTGATGCAGTTGAAAACGGCGCAAAAGTTTTAACTGGTGGCAAAAGGAAAGGTAATAAAGGTTACTTTTTTGAACCAACTGTAATGACAAATGTCAGTAATGATGCACGAATTATGAATGAAGAGCCATTTGGTCCATTGGCTCCAATAAACTCATTTAGTTCTATTGATGAAGTTATTGAAGAAGCTAATCGTCTCAATTATGGTTTAGCCGCATATGCTTACACTAATTCAGCTAAAACAGCACAAGATTTAGGGCAAGCTATAGAAAGTGGTCAGGTTTCTATAAATCACCATGGTTTAGGACTTGTTGATACACCTTTTGGAGGTGTTAAGGATTCTGGATATGGATCAGAAGGCGGTCCAGAAGGCTTGGACGCTTATATGACAACAAAATTAGTTTCTCAAACTGGTTTATAAATAAATCTTTAAAATATATTAAAGCAGCCTAAATAGGCTGCTTTTGTTTATTTAAAGTACAATTTTTTTAATGTAATAAATTTTTATTTAATTAAATTTTTAAATAAGGTACGATTTTCTATTTATAGGATTTATATATGGCATGGATACCAGCACCAACACCAATTAACGAGAATAGAAGAGCTCAAGCGGTTGAAAAAACTGGAATAATTGGTACAGATCAGATATATTTATTCGACATATATTTGGAAATAGCTAAGGATATATCCGGCTACAGTGCAGGTAGTTTTAGTTTATATGACTCTAAAAACCAATGTATGATTTCAGAAATTGGCAAACCTGGAGAAAGAGAAATACATAGGAAAGCAGACAAATCTGCTTCAATATGTTCATATGTTATTCTTGAAAAAAATCCATTATTAATCTTTGAACTAAATAAACATGAAATTTTTAAAAATCATGAGGCTGTAAAAAATAGAATAGTTTATAGTTACTGTGGTTTTCCAGTTATTAATAAAGATGGGTATGCAATGGGTACCTTTTGCATTTATAATTTTTCTGAGGTTAAAAAGATCTCATCTGAAAAGATTGTACTAATTGAAAAACTAGTTTCTCGATTAGCACTTCAGATTGATACACAGACCGAACAAAAAGAAATCACATCTCAAAAAATTTCTAAATCCATTGATATTTTTATGGATAATTACAATGACTTTTCACTTAGAGATTATAAAAATTTTATAGACATTTGTAGTGGACTAAACATACCAGAAGAAAATGCGACTAACTTAATTAATGCTAATTTATGTGAAATTAGAAATACGACAGTTTTACTATCTCCTAGAGGTAATGAATTACAAGAAAAGATGAATATAGTTACTAAAATTCATAATCAAGTTAAAGTTGAGGGTAATGAAGCAAACTCTTTAATAGACAATGCACTTGACAAATTAGGTGAACTATAATGTTTGCTAAGGTCTATCAATATAAATTTGGAACTGTTTCTGAAGCAAAGGTTGCCGCTTCATTTTGCTCTGATAATTTAGGAAAAAAAATCAGTAAATATAAATTTCAATCTTTAAATGTTATGATTGGAAAAGATGGAGATTTATCCATATTTATTAAATTTGATACAATTGATAGATTAAAAAAATACGAGATAGAATCCGATGCATTCATAAAAGAACTAAAAGAAACATTTGTGTTTAAAGAAAATCAATATGCTGGTGTTTTTGTTTATAATTATGAGGCAGAGGCCACTTCATCTGAAATCAAAATATCAAATCCTGCAGCCTAATTTATACTATTTCTTATTTCGTGAAATTAAACATCCTTTACTACAACTCCCCGTAGATTTTTTTTATAATTTCTAGTAGAAAACTTAAAATTCATTATTTTGGGTATTATTTTGGAAAAACAAAAAGAAGAAAAATTAAATCTTATTTTAAGAAAATACATACCACTTTTAAAAAATCATTACATGGTTCATGAGCTTAAAAAAGAACATCTTTTAAAAGATATAGATCATAAAGAATGTTTCATTATTAAAGATGGTTCTGTTTTAGCTAGAGATAAAAGTGGTAAAACCACAACTTTAGAAAAAGGAACCCCTATTGGTTTTGCTGAAGCATTAGTTTCTCGGCCATATGATTTAACTTATATTTTAAAAGAAGATACAATTGTCTTTGCTTTTAAATCCTCAGAAATAAGAAAAGCGTTTTTAACTGCTTCATCACTTACCCGTGGGATTACAAGATATACCCTAGATAGAGTTTTTGAAAATAATAAAAGTAAAACTTATCATTTAATTGATGATGGCTTTTTATCAAAACAACAAGATAAATTTCCCCTGAAAGATTATAGTGATGGTGATACTATATTTATGAGAAATCAAAAACCTAAGTTCTTTTTTTACGTGGAATCAGGAAAGGTTCAACTAGTTTCAAAAGAAGAAAAAATTATTGCTACTTTTAACGATGGAGATTCTTTTGGTGAAAATGCTCTTTTTACAAATACTTTGAGATCTGTAACAGCAAAGTCAGTTGGTAAAACTACTTTACAGGTAGTAAGTGGAGAATTTATTAAGAGTTATTTTGATAATGAAGATCTTTTAGTTAAATTTTGTTTGGTAAGTATATTAGAGCGTTTAAAAGCTATGAATAAGCTTAGAAATTTAGTTTTATAGATTTAAATTTATTTAGTAAAATTAATAAACTAATGTCTTCAATTAATTGTAAAAGGTAAATTTTTGAATAGATGGATAGCTGTTGATTGGGGTACAAGTTTTTTCCGTGCCTATTTGATTGAAAATGATTTTGTTTCGGACAAGATTGAAACAAACGATGGTATGAAATTTCTCCAACAAAAGGAATTTGAGAATAAATTTATTAATTTAATCCAAAAGTGGCTAGTTAAAAATCAAAAAATAGAAGTGTTAGCTAGTGGAATGTTAGGAGCTCGCCAAGGTTGGATGGAGGCTCCATATGAAACCACTCCATGTAATTTAAATAATCTGAATTATGTTTCACCATTAATAAATGACAACAGACTATCTCTTAAAATTTTTTCTGGTGTTTCGCAATATAATCCTCCTGATGTAATGAGGGGAGAAGAAACTCAAGTGGCTGGTTTTTTTAATAAAAACAAAAATTTTAGAGGTTCTATTTGCTTACCTGGGACTCATAGTAAATGGCTTAAAGTAAAAAATAATTTCATAGAAAAATTTAAAACTTATATGACGGGAGAATTATTTCAGGTTATTTCTGAAAATACAGTTTTGTTACATAGTTTAAATTCAGAAAAAATTGAAAAAAATGAATTTTTAAAATCAGCTAATAAAATCTTTCAAAATCCAGAAAATTTAACTAATGCACTTTTCCAAATTAGAGCAGATGACTTGATCAACTCTATGGGCCCTGTAATTTATAAGTCTAGATTATCAGGTTATCTTTTAGGCATCGAATTGTTAGGAGCAAAGGATTTTTGGGAAAACTGTGATGTTGCTTTAATAGGTAGTAAAAAGGTGATGGACCTTTATGAAAACTTGTTAGAAGATAAAGTGTTATCATTAAAAAAATTTTCAGCTGAAGAAATGGTTCTTCAGGGCCTTAAAAGTTTTAGAAAAAATTTAATGAAGAGTTAAACGTTGATTAGCAAAAACAATATTTTTGAACAAAGAAGACCTTTAATTGGGATATTAAGAGGAATTACGCCATTAGAAGCTGAAAGTATATCAGATGTTTTAATTGAATCTGGAATAAGTATTATTGAAGTTCCTCTCAATTCTCCAGAACCATTTAAAACTATTGAGAGAATGGTAAAATTTCATGGGAAAAACGGTATTTTTGGGGCAGGAACAGTCCTGAAAGAAAATGAGGTTAAATCCGTTTCAGATTGTGGTGGGCAAATTATTGTTTCTCCAAATTTAAATACTTTAGTTGTAAAAAAAACAAAAGACTTAAATATGTTAAGTTTTCCAGGTGTTTTTACCGCAACAGAATGTTTTGATGCAATACAATCAGGAGCAGATGGGTTAAAGTTTTTCCCTGCGTCTCTTTTGAAAGAAGAAAACTTTAACGCCTTAAACGCTGTTCTTCCTAAAAATACTATTTCGATAGCTGTTGGAGGTATTAATGAAAAAGACTTTTCCAGTTGGTTAAATGTTAATATCTCTGGTTTTGGTTTAGGCTCTAATTTATATAAGCCTGGAATGCTTGTTGAAGAAGTAAAGTTAAGGGCACAGCAAATTGTAAAAGCTTATGATAAAAATTTTAATGTATAATATTGGCTTGATATGAAAACAAAAGATATCTCAAACACATATTCAAGCAATATATTTACAAATGAAGATAAAATTTTACTCAAAAAAATTCTTTCACCTTTAGAATTTAGAAAAGATTTATTAATTGAACATTTGCACAAAATACAAGATTATTTTGGGTATTTGTCTGAAAAAAACTTACGTTTACTAGCCAAATTAATTAAGGTTAGTGAGGTAGAGGTTTATGAAGTAGCCTCATTTTATGCTCACTTTGATATTGTAAAAAAAGGTGAGCCTAAACCACCAAAATTAACTCTAAGAGTATGTAGTTCTCTTTCATGTGAACTGTTTGGTTCTAAACTTTTAGAAGAAGAGTTAGTCAAAAAGTATATGCATGAAGATATTAGGGTACTTAAAGCTCCTTGTATGGGTAGATGCAATAAAGCACCTGTAGTTGAAGTTGGACATTATCATTTAGAAAACGCAAATGTAGATAAAATAGAAGATGCCATTATTAGCAACAAAACTTCACCAATATTACCTAATTATGAAACGTTTGAAGATTATAAAAACAAAGGCGGATATACCAAACTTTTTAAGATAAAGAAAAGCAAAGAAAATTGGTATGAAAGTATAATAAAAGCAGATTTAAGAGGGTTAGGTGGAGCAGGGTTTAGGACTGCAAAAAAATGGGAGCTAGTAAATAAAGAAATTGGCCCGAGGTATCTTGCTGTTAATGGTGATGAGGGCGAACCAGGTACTTTTAAGGATAAACATTATCTAGAAACAGAACCACATATGTTTTTAGAAGGAGTTTTAATGGCTTCTCATGCTATTTCTGCAGAAAAGTGTTTTATTTATTTAAGAGATGAATATCCAGGGATATTAAAAATTTTAAAGAATGAAATTTGTAAATTAGAAAAAGAGAAAATTATACCTCTAAATTTTATAGACCTTAGAAGAGGTGCTGGAGCATATATTTGTGGTGAAGAAAGTGCAATGATAGAGAGCATCGAAGGGAAAAGAGGTTTACCTAGGCATAGACCCCCTTATGTTGGACAGTCTGGAATTTTTGGAAGACCTACTTTAGTTCATAATATTGAAACTCTATATTGGGTTGCAAAATTAATTAGAAATGGACCTCAAATTTTTACAGATATAGTAAAAAACAATCGAGTGGGTATTAGGACTTATTCAGTTTCTGGAAGGATAAAAAACCCTGGAATATATCTATTACCCTCAGGTTCGACTATTTTAGATATAATAGATACAGCAGGTGGAATGTTAGACGGACATAAATTTAAGGCTTATCAACCGGGAGGACCATCTTCTGGTATTTTGCCAGCCTCGATAAGTAATGTGCCCTTAGACTTTGATACACTTGGTGAGTACGATACCTTTATAGGGTCAGCGGCAGTTGTAGTTTTGTCTGATAAAGATGAAATAAAAAAAGTTGCTTCAAATATGATTGATTTTTTCAAATCTGAAAGTTGTGGACAATGTACTCCGTGTAGAGTTGGTTGCGACAAAGCTTCGTCAATTATGGAAAAGAAAGATTGGGATATAAAGTTATTAGAAGATTTGTGTGAAGTTATGGAAACCTCATCTATATGTGGATTAGGACAAGCAGCCACAAACCCAATTAAATCGAGTATTACATATTTTATTGAAGAAATAAAAAGATCATGACCAATAACGTATCATTTTATCTCAATCAAAAATTAGTTCAAGCTACCGAAAGCGAAACAATTTGGGATGTTGCTAAAAAGGAAGATATTGATATACCGCATCTTTGTCATAGTGATAAAATTGGATACAAGGCTGATGGTAATTGTAGGGCATGTGTTGTTGAAGTTAAAGGTGAAAAGTCTTTAGTGGCCTCATGTATTAGAAAACCAACCCAAGGTATTAAAGTCTTTACTAATAATGAAAAGGTCAAAAAATCTCAAAACTTAGTGTTGGAATTATTGTTAACAGATCAACCTAATTCAAATACCTCTAGATCTAAAAACAACCATTTTTGGAAGACACTTAAAAAAAGAAATATAAAAAAATCTAGATTTTCTCAAAAAATAATAAGCTCAATCCCTAAAATAGATAATAGTCACTCAGCTATGACAGTTGACTTAAATGCATGCATACAATGTGGTTTATGTATAAGAGCATGTAGAGATGTCCAAGTTAATGATGTGTTAGGTATGTCTGGAAGAGGAAACACTAGTTATCCTGTTTTTGATATAGATAAATTGATGGGGGATAGTACCTGTGTTGGTTGTGGAGAGTGCGTCCAAGCATGCCCAACAGGAGCGATAATAGAAAGTGCTTTATTAGATGAGAATAATAATCAAACAATTTACCCTGATAATAAAATCAAAAGTTTGTGCCCATATTGTGGTGTTGGGTGTCAGACACTTGTAAGTGTTAAGGACAACTCAATAATCGCAGTTGAAGGGATTAACGGGCCTGCAAATGAAAATCGTTTATGTGTTAAAGGACGTTTTGGATATGATTATATCAATCATCAAACTAGACTAAAAGACCCACTAATAAGAATAAGTGCTAAAACAAAATCATGGGATTTGCATATTGATGATAAAAATATATATGAATATTTTAGAAAAGCTTCCTGGGAAGAGGCGTTAGACTTAGCTTCCAAAAAATTTAAAGAAATATTAAAAAATAATCATAGTAATTCACTAGCAGGCTTTGGTTCTGCTAAGGGATCAAATGAAGAAGCTTATCTTTTTCAAAAATTAGTAAGGACCGGTTTTAGAACTCATAATGTTGATCATTGCACACGACTATGTCATGCGTCTTCTGTTGCAGCATTATTAAAGTCTGTTGGTTCTGCGGCGGTAACCGCACCATTTACATCTGTTAAAGACGCTGAGTGTATAATTTTGATAGGTGCCAGGCCTGAACAAAACCACCCAGTTGCAGCTACGTATATCAAGCAAGCTGCTAAGAATGGCACAAAATTGATCATTATTGACCCAAGAAAACAGAATATATCTAAATATTCCACCCATCATTTACAGTTTAACCCTGGTCAAGACTTAGCCTTATTAAATGCCATTATATACACAATTATTGATGAAAATTTATATAATGAAGAATATATAAAACAACATACAGAGGGATTTGATATCTTAAAAAAAGAAGTAGAGAGTTTTGATTTTATTTCATTGTCAAAGTTATGTGGTGTTGAGTCTGATTTAATAAAGAGTGTGGCAAGGATATATGCTAAGGCAAAGTCATCAATCATTTTTTGGGGAATGGGTATTTCACAACATATTCATGGCACTCAAAATGCTTTCTCATTAATTAATTTAGCCTTAATAACAGGTCATGTTGGAAAACCTGGCACAGGTTTGCACCCACTTAGGGGCCAAAACAATGTACAAGGAGCCTCAGATGCTGGTCTAATTCCAATGTCCTACCCCGATTATAAGTCAGTTAGTAAAAAGGAAAATAAATATGAAATGCAAAGTTTTTGGGATACCTCTTTAGAATTTGATGATGGTAAAACAGTAGTAGAGATCATCAATGCTATTTATGATCAAAAAATTAAGGGCTTATACGTTCAAGGTGAAAATCCTGCAATGTCTGATCCTGATCAAATACATACTAGAAAAGCACTTGCAAAATTAGAACACTTAGTTGTTCAAGATATATTTATGACAGAAACGGCTTGGAACGCTGATATAATTTTACCAGCATCTGCTCATGCTGAAAAAACAGGTACATATACTAATACAAATAGACAAGTTCAACTAGGTAGAGCTGCGGTAAACCCACCTAATAATGTAAGGCAAGATTGGTGGATAATTAAAGAAATCGCTAATAGGATGGGATTATCTTGGGATTATAAATCTCCTAAAGATATTTTTTTAGAAATGAAATTAGTGATGCCATCATTAAATAATATTTCTTGGGAAAGGCTAGAAAGTGAAGGTTCTGTTACATATCCAGCAAAAAGCGCAACAGATCCTGGTGATGATATAATTTTTACTGATGGTTTCCCAACCGTTAATAATTTAGCTAAAATTATTCCGGTTAAAATCATTGAACCTAATGATGAAATTAATAAAAATTTTCCATTTGTTCTTTCTACAGGACGAATGTTAGAGCATTGGCATACTGGAACTATGACTAGAAAATCTTTTGTCTTAAATGATATTGAACCAGACCCAGTCATTTTTATGAATCATAATGATTTTAAGAAGTATAATTTAGATTTAAGTCAAAAAGTTATCGTTGAAACAAGACGTGGTAAAATTAAACTTAATGTTAGGCTAGATGAAAACCTTCTTTCAGGTATGATTTTTCTACCTTTTTGTTTCAAAGAAGCTGCCGCTAATATACTTACAAAATCAGACCTCGACCCTATTGGCAAAATTCCAGAGCTAAAATTTAGTGCTGCAAAAGTTTATCAATACTAAATAAAATTAAAAATATAGAATACATTATCTAAATTGTTTAATATGTAGACATGTCTTGGCAAAATAACCTTTTTGAAATTCTTAAAAATGAGGGAATATCAATATTTTCTTATGTCCCTGATGCAGGACATAAAGTATTAATTGATAGAGCTTTGTTAGATGATACCATTGCTGCAATTCCTCTGACATCAGAACAGGAAGGTATTGGTATTGCTGCAGGTGCTTATTTAGGTGGTTCTAAAGCTGTTTTATTAATGCAGAGTAGTGGAGTAGGCAATTGTATTAACCAATTATCCTTAATAAAGCATGGACAATTTCCTTTTTTAACAATTATTTCAATGAGAGGTGAATTTGGAGAAGGTAATCCTTGGCAATATGCCATGGGAGAGGCTGTAATTCCATCTTTAGAGTCAATTGGGGTTAAATGTCTTAAAATTTATAATCAGGATGATGTAAGCAAAACAATTCAATCAGCTTTGACAATGACTTTTAAAGCAGAAAGATCAATTGCTGTTTTACTATCGCAAAAATTACTTGGATCAAAAAAATTTTAGGAATTATATTTTATAATCATGACAACTTTAGATAGAAAAAAAGCTATTCCTAAATTAATAGGAAACACAGATAAATTCTTGATTATTTCTGGATTAGCAGGTCCTGCAAAAGATATTGGTTTTTTAACTAAAGAAAGTCCAAATACTTTTTTGTTTGGTGGGGCAATGGGTGGAGCTATTCCAACTTCTCTTGGACTGGCAATATCTAGACCTAAGGATAAAGTACTTTGTGTTTCAGGTGATGGTGATACTCTAATGTCTATGGGTTCCCTGGCAACAATTGGAATAATGAAACCCAAAAATCTTATTGTTGTATGTGTTGATAATTCTACATATTTAGAAACAGGTGGTCAAATATCTCATACAGGGTTAGGAGTTGATTTAGAAATTGTAGCAAGAGGTTGTGGTTTTCAGGTTACAAAAACAATTAATAATGAAAAAGATTTGTTGGAGGGTAGGGCACTTTTAACAAATAAATCAACAGGGCCAACTTTTATACTTCTTAGGGTAAATCAATCTAGTCCTCCTCAATATTCAAGAAATTGGAATGCTTCTCAGGAAAAAGATAAATTTAGAAACCATTTATTAAAAACATCTTGAAATTTATTCAATTACTAAATATGTTAACTAAAATAGTTTACTAGGAAACTATTTTGAATAGGTTTTTATTTTGAAAGAAGTCTTTGAAGAAAATATCGGATTGCTAATTCATGATGTAGGACGTTTACTTAGAGTTCTGTATGATCGTCAAATGGCTTCAATAGGCCTAACAAGATCTCAGTGGTTATTACTTACATACTTATATTTTAAAGATGGGATCAATCAAACTGAACTTGCTTCCCTTATGGATATGGAAAAAGCTCCTCTAAGCAGACTTTTAGACCGTATGGAAATAAAAGGATGGATTATAAGAAAAAATGAAACTAACGACCGCCGTATAAAAAATATTTATTTATCTGAGAGTATTAAGCCACTTGTTAGCTCTCTTAGAGAGAAAGCTGCTAAATACAGAAAAGATTCATTATCAATTTTATCTGACAAAGAACTTAATAAATTGAGGGACCTACTCCAAGTTTTAAAAAAAGATTTAACTTCTAAACTGTAAATTGTAGGAAAAAATAAATGCAAGATATGCATGTTGAAAAAGAAAAGCCTGATGATAATAGATTGAAGAGATTTTTATTATTAATTCTTTTGCCGTCTATAATCGTACTAACAACCGCAGGATATTTTTACTCCCTTGGTAGGTTTGTGAAGACAGAGAATGCTTACGTTAAAGCACCAATTGTTTCAGTTCAATCTCAGTTGCCAGGAAGAGTTGAATATGTTTTTGTTAAGGATAATCAGAGAGTTAAAAAAGGACAAAAACTATTAAAAATAGAAACTCAAAAGCTAGAACTTGATTTAATAGAACAGGAACAAAACCTACTGAGTATCGTTAAAGAATTAGAAAATAGAAAATTGAAATATAATGAAGCAAAAGAAGAAATTAAATTAGCTCGAGAAGAAATAAAATTTTATTTTTCAGAAATGGCAAGAATTAAGTCATTAGTAAATATTGAGATTAAAGTTGCTAAAGAAAAAGTTGAATATCAAAAGTTAGAATTAAATAGAATTAGAAATTTAGTAAGCAAAAGGGTTGGTTTAAAAAGTAAATTAGATGAGGCTAACTATCTATATAAATCTGCTGTTAATAATTTAAAATTTGTAACTTTAAATAATGATTTAGATGAAATCAAACATTCATATGTATCTTCAAAGCAGAGGCTCAAAATTTTTGAAGATAAAGCTAGATCAATTTTAACCACACTAAATGGCAACGAAAAGATTTCACCATTTGATCATCCACTTTATAAAAAACATTTAAGTAAACTAAATCAAATTAAATTTGATATTAAAAAATCAACTATTATCGCCGATCATGAAGGTATAATTGCCAAAATGAATATAGAAATAGGTGAATATATTAATTTAGGTAGGATGCTTTTTGCAATTGTTGATGAAAAAAAAGCCTGGGTAGAAGCTAACCTAAAGGAAACTGAATTAACGTATGTAAAAGTAGGGCAATCTGTTACTTTTGTTCCTGATACTTTTTCTAAAAATACTTGGCAAGGACAGGTAGAGAGTATTAGTCCTGCAACTGGAGCAGAATTTTCAATTTTACCACCTCAGAATTCTTCAGGAAATTGGGTCAAAGTTGTACAACGAGTTCCTGTCAGAATATCAATTGGTAAACTTATCCAACAAAATAATGACGGTTCTGAAACAAATAAAGAATTAAGAATGGGCATGTCTGTATCTGTAACTATTGATACTAAGCACGAGGGTGAGGTCCCATTTATTATTAGACCTTTTGCAAATATTTTTAAATTTTTTGAGTTATAATTGAAACCCCTAATTTCTGAAAAAAACACGTCTTTTAAGTGGTTTATTTTAGCAACAGCTACATTTGTAACTATGCTATACGCTATGAATGTTACAATAGCATCTATAGCTTTGTCAGATATGAGAGGAGCAATGAGTGCAACTCAGGATCAAATTTCTTGGGTTGTTACAGGAAACATAGTGGCAACAGCTATATTTACTCCTTTTGCTGGTTGGCTGTCTTCTAGAATACAAATTCGTACTATATTAATTTTCAGTGTTTTAGGTTTTATAGTATCCTCAATTTTTTGTGGAATGTCTGACTCCTTAGAAGAAATAGTGATTGCCCGAGTTGCTCAAGGAGTTTTTGGTGCACCTTTACCTCCACTTTCGCAAACTTTGGTTTTAGCAGCATTTCCTAAAAAACAGATATCCCTGGCAATGGCGGTGTGGGGAATGGGTACTATTTTAGGTCCTGTCATTGCTCCTACTATTGGAGGTTATCTTGGTGAATTATTAAACTGGAGATGGATTTTTTATACTCTTGTTCCTTTTGGTTTTTGTGCCTTACTGGCCGTTATTACCACTGTTCCTAAAAGACCAATATCGGGAGGTCTTTCACTAGATTGGATTGGTTTTTTAGCCTTGGCATGTAGTGTGGCAGCATTGCAAATAATGTTTGATAGGGGTGAAAGGAATAGCTGGTTTGAAAGTACAGAAACTATTATTGAATGTGGCATAGCAGTAATTGGTTTTTATATTTTTATAGTTCACAGTTTAACAACAAAAAAACCATTTATAAATTTAACTATATTTAAGGATAGAAATTATTCAGTTGGATTAATACTCATTTTCTTTTTTGGAATGTTAAATTTTGTACCAATGGTTATTTTCCCTCCACTACTTCAAGAATTGAGGGGATACCCCCAATCAGTTATAGGAATAATATTAGGTATGAGGGGAATAGGAACGTTTATTGGTTTTGCTATTATAGCTTTTACAGGCCGTGTAGACCCTAGAATAATTATATTTTTTGGATTTGCAATTCAAGCCGTATCAGGTTTGTACATGTCTACTTTTGATATTAATATGACATTTACAAATATAGCATGGGCAAGTTTGGTTCAAGGGCTTGGTGTAGGGCTTACTTGGCCACCAGTTAGTGTAATTTGTTTTGCAACTTTATCAAATAAGTTTCACGGTGAAGCAACAGCAATGTTTCATCTAGTAAGGAATATAGGTTCTAGTTTTTTTATTTCAGTAAGTGTGGCTGTTGTTCTACATATGGGACAAGTGAATTTTGGAGAAATAGGTTCTTTAGTATCGATGTGGAATCAAGGTATACATTTTAATGATATAATAAATAACTTAGATGATCTCAATATCCATAAATTAACAAATGAATTAAATAGACAAAGCTTGATGGTTGGGTATATAGATGCTTTTAAACTTTTCTCATGGGTTGGATTTTTTTCAATTCCATTGATTTTTTTGATAAAAATTAAGAAAGAAAATTAAATATTTTTTTATTAAGGATAAAAAGTTGGATAAAAAAGTTACTCTAATCGATGGAGGTATGGGACAGGAGTTAATTCATAGATCAAAGATTAAACCCGACTACCTTTGGTCAGCAAGAGTTCTATTAGATCATTATGACTTAGTTGTAGATTTACATAAAGATTTTATAAAATCAGGTGCACAGGCTATTACGCTTAACTCATATACAATAACACCAGACCGATTAAAAAAATTTAACTTAGAAGATAAATTTAAACCTCTTCAAGAAAGCGCAATAAAAGCGGCTAAGGAAGCTATTAATTCATTTTCAAAAGATAATAATATTTTATTACTAGGTTCTTTACCTCCTTTAATTATGAGTTACAAAACAGAGCTTGGAAAAAATAAAATTGAAGCAACGGATATTTATAAAAGAATTGTTGAAATACAACAGCCACATGTTGATATTTTTTGCTGTGAAACTGTAAGCTCTATCGAAGAAGCAGAAGTGGTTTCAGAAGTAGCTTTAAATACGGAAAAAAATGTTTGGTTAAGTTTTTGTGTACAAGAAGAAGATGGAACGTTACTTAGATCTGGTGAAAGCTTAGAAGACGCACTTAACGAATTTAAAAATACAAACATTAATTCTTTTTTGGTTAACTGCTCTCCACCAGAAGCTATTCACCAATCGGTTAGTATAATGAAAAAAATTAACAAGCCATTTGGATGTTTACCTAATGGTTTTAAGTCAGTCAATTTACTAAATGATGAAAATGACGTTTCTGTTCTTGAAAAAAGAGATGATTTTAATATTACAAATTTTGTAAGGGATACATTGAGATTTATAGAAAATAATGCTTCAATTGTTGGAGGTTGTTGTGAAGTAAGTCCTGAATATATAGAAGCCATAAATAATAAAATAAATGAATAAACTTTTATGAAAGATTTTTTATGAAATTTGAAGGTACTAAAAATTATATTTCAACAGATGACTTAAATGTTGCTGTAAACGCTGCCATTGCTCTTGAGAAACCACTTTTAATAAAAGGAGAGCCTGGAACTGGAAAAACAGAACTTGCCAGACAGATATCAGAAAGTATGGGTTTAGAAATTATTGAATGGAATATAAAGTCCACTACTAAAGCTCAACAAGGTTTATATGAATATGATGCAGTGAGTAGATTAAGAGATAGTCAATTAGGTGATAAGAAAATTGAAAATATAAATAACTACATTAAAAAAGGTAAAATTTGGAATGCCTTTGAGTCAAAACAAAGATCAGTATTGTTAATTGATGAAATAGATAAAGCAGATATAGAGTTTCCCAATGATCTCTTACAAGAGCTAGATAAAATGGAATTTTATGTTTATGAAACTAATCAAATTGTTAAAGCTAACAAAAGACCTATAGTCATTATTACATCTAACAATGAAAAAGAATTACCAGAAGCGTTTCTAAGAAGATGCTTTTTTCACTACATTCAATTCCCTGATATCGATACTTTAAAGAAAATAGTTAATGTACATTTCCCTAATATTAAAAAATTATTACTTGATAGCGCCTTAAAAAGATTTTTTGAAATCAGAGATGTTCCTGGACTAAAAAAGAAACCATCTACATCAGAAGCCTTAGATTGGATTAAACTACTATTATTAGAAGATATTACCCCCTTAGATTTGAAAAGTGATAGCAAAGATTTATTACCCAAGCTACATGGAGCACTAATAAAAAATGAACAAGATATTCATTTATTTGAAAGGTTAGCTTTTATGGCAAGAGGTAATAGATAATAGGATGTTTTTAGAATTTTTTTTCAAATTGAAAAATGCTAAAATACCAGTCACGTTAAATGAATTCTTTGTTTTTTTAGAAAGTACTAAACTTGATTTTGTAGAGTTTGATATTAACAAATTTTATTATTTAGCACGTGCTACTCTAGTAAAGGATGAAAGATTAATAGACCGTTTTGATGTCATATTTGGACAATATTTTAAGGGAATCGAAAATTTAAAATTAGATGATATTTTAGATAAAGTAAATGTTCCAAAAGAATGGCTTCAAAAAATGTTAAATAGACATTTTACTAAAAAAGAAATGGATGAAATAAAGTCATTAGGTGGTTTTGAGGAGTTAATGAAAACTCTTGAACAAAGATTAAGAGAACAAGAAAAACGTCACCAAGGTGGTAGCAAATGGGTAGGAACTTCAGGCAAATCACCTTTTGGTGCATATGGGTATAACCCTGAGGGAGTAAGAATTGGTCAAATTGGTAGAGGGCAAGGTAAAGCTGTAAAAGTTTGGGATAAACGAGTATTTAAAAACTTTGATGATACTAGAGAACTCGATACCAGAGGAATGCAAATTGCTTTAAAACGCCTTAGACAATGGGCTAGAACTGGTATTGATGAAGAATTAGATATAGATGAAACCATTAGCCATTCTGCTAGAAATGGTTACCTCGATGTAAAGACAAGGAAAGAAAGAGAAAACTCAATAAAAATCATTCTTTTCCTAGATGTTGGTGGCTCAATGGATGACTATGTCATACAAGTAGAAAACCTATTTTCGGCAGCTAAAAATGTTTTCAAAAATTTAAATTTTTTCTATTTTCATAACTGTCTTTATGAGGGCGTGTGGAAAAATAATTCCAGAAGATGGAAAGAGCAATTTTCTACAGCAGAATTATTTAGAACATATGGAAAAGATTATAAATGTATTTTTGTTGGAGACGCTTCAATGAGCCCTTATGAGATATTAATTGAGGGTGGAGCAAATGAGCATTATAATAAAGAAAGTGGCCAAGTATGGCTAGAAAGAGCTATAACTCATTGGCCATCTAGCGTATGGATAAACCCTACTATGGTAGAACATTGGAATTATTCACAATCTATAAATATAATTAGAAATATTTTCTCTGAAAGAATGGTTCCTTTGACTATTAAAGGCATCGATGAAGCTACAAAAATCTTATCTAAAAAGTAATAAAGTAGAATAAATAAATGACTGAAGGCAATAAAATCATTCAAGGTTATGATGGACCATATAATACGCCAATAGTATTGCCTTCTAAAAAAGTGCTCGCCGAATGGATAGATTACAATGGTCATATGAATGTTGTTTATTATACTCAAACCTTTGATAATTCTTTAGATTTTTTCTTAGAAGAAATTTTGGGTATTGGTGAAACACATGCAATTAAGGAAAAGCAAGGACCATTTGTTTTACAAGCTCATTATCATTATTTAAATGAAATGAGCGTAAATGAAGAATTTAATGTGCGTTTATTGGTTGTTGATTGTGACCAAAAGAGAATGCATTTATGTTTAGATATTTTTTCAAAAAAACGGAAGCAGGTAATTGCAGTAGCTGAAAAAATTTTGATCAACGTAAACCTAAATATAAGAAAAGTTCAACATTATCCATCATGGGCTTACGAAAGATTATTGAAAATTAAAAATACACATAAGAATGCCTCATTTCCAAATGTTCTTGGAAAAAAAATAAGTTTAAAGAAATAAAAAAATGCTCTTAAAATTGATATTAACAATTTTTTGTTGGTTTTCTGTTTTACCGATTATATATGGTTTAAATTTTGGACCAACTTATAATCTTATAATTATCTCTGTTTATGTGGCATTACTTTTTGTAATGTTCGTCTTATCACGGCTTAGTACTAAATTAATGGTTTGCATCCTCTTTTTGGGAACATACTTAATTTTGTCAAAGTTGCCAAATCAAGAAAGTTTATTAAAAGCGGGTAACTTCTTTATAATTTTTGCTGCTTTTTTACCTAGCCTATGGTTGCTTAGATCAACGGCAATGACAATGCCGTCAGTTAGAAAAACTCAAAAACTTTTGTCTGAGTTAATATCATCTAAAGTTTTATCAGGCATTCAAGTTACTTCACACATTCTGGGAGGAGTTCTTAATATTGGCACTTTTCCTCTTTTATCTTCGGTTTTACCTAAAAATACATCTAATAAAATTAGACAGGCAGCAGGAGAGGCTGCAATAAGAGGAATGAATACAGCAGTATTATGGTCACCATTTTTTGTTAGCTTTGCTGTCGGACAACTTTATCTTCCAAATAAGTCTGCTTGGTTAGGAATTACTTTTGGGTTGTTTGTAGCTTTTTGTTTTAATTTATTAAGTATTAGGTATTTAATTGGAAAATTAAATTTCAAAGACGCAGTTGAAGCTATAGCGTGTGTCAAACCAATTTTTTCTAGATTGATTGTTTTAGCTGGATCAGTGCTATGGGTTGGATATTTTTTTGATAAAACAGCTTTAAATGCAATTGTAATCGTTATTCCAATTTTAGTTCTTTTTCAGATGTTTAGAAGGCCTGAAACATTAAAATTAATTCTCAATAATATTAAAAATTTAATCCAAAATTCAGGTGATGAGATGTTATTGATATCAATATCTATGTTTTTAGGTTCCATACTCAGTGGTTCAGTTGAAATTCAAAACTTTATAGAAAACAACATAGGCAATGATTTTCCCTTTTGGATAATGATTGTTTTTCTTCCTTTGGTTGTTTGGCTTTTAGGTATGATAGGAATACATCCTATAATTACATCAGCCCCAATATTGTCTCTATTTGCGCCTCTTTTGAACGTCTGGGAAGCAGCTTTTTTAATGCAAGCACATCTTATTGGATGGTGTGCAGGAACATCGTGTAGCTTTACTTCTTTGTCTGTATTAACAACAGCTGAAAATTTTAAATTATCAATTTCCAAATTAGTATTAGGGCCAAATTTAATTGCCACTGGTTGCCTGACAGTTATCGGTGCTATATTTTTAATAATTTTAAATTACTTTTTGTAGAGCTTCACTTGTTATTTTTTTTCCAAGTTTATGCTCTCTGTAGGACACATAACAAACACATAGCATGATAATTGTGCCACCCAAAATTACAAATAGATCAAATTTTTCGTCAAATATAAATAAACCTACCATAGATGCCCATACAAGTTGAAGAAATAAGATGGGTTGGGTAACTACCATTGGAGCTGCTTTGATTGCTTTAGTCATAGTTATATGGCCAAGTGTCGCTATAAGAGCTGTAAATGCTAATATTAAAAAAGCTTCAAGAGATAAAGGTTCCCAGCTATAGATTGCAGATGGTATTAAAAAAATAGTAGTGAATATAGATAACATGGCTACTATTTCTGAAGATGACCTTTCTTTTGAAACAATTTTTGCAATGAGATAAGAAGCTGTGAAAACCATAGTTGCAATTAACATTCCTAATTGACCGCTTTCAATAACCTTGAATCCTGGTCTTAGAATAATAAGGGCTCCAACAAAAGAAATTAATATTGCTGACAATCTATGTTTATGTAATTTTTCTTTCAGAAAAATTGAAGCCCCGAGTGATACAAAAATATAAGTTAGAAAACCTATGGCGGTTACTTCTGCAACAGGCATTACTGACATTGCATAAAACCATAATGTTACACCAATAGAATGTACAAACCCTCTTAAGATAAATTTATTAAGAAGAGGTCGGTCAGGTTTAATTTTAGAAAGAGAAATTAGTGATGGTGCCAACATTAATGTGCCAATTGCGTATCTTAAAAAAGCAGCTTGAGGAGCAGGAACATCACCTTCTAAATACCTAACGGTAGCTGTTACACCTACAAATAAGATGGTAGTGATTACCATCCATAAAATACCAATGATTGATTGGTTCAAATACAAATACCTCTAAATATTTATCATGTTAAATAAATTTATAAGCTAAGTCTATTTAAAAATCAAATCTACATTCCTTGGTAATTTGGCCCCCCACCACCTTGGGGTGTGACCCAATTAATATTTTGTGTAGGGTCTTTTATGTCACAAGTTTTACAGTGAACACAGTTTTGTGCGTTTATCTGTAATCTTGGCTTATTATCTTCAGTTACAATTTCATATACACCTGCTGGACAATAGCGAGTTTCAGGGTTGTCATACAATTCTAAATTTACCTTAATTGGCACAGTTTGATCTTTTAAGGTTAAATGACATGGTTGGTTTTCTTCGTGATTTGTCCCAGAAAAAGACACATTAGTTAACCGATCAAAACTCAAAACATTATCTGGTTTAGGGTAATCAATTTTTTTGTGCTTACTTTTGTTTTCAAGGCTTTCATGATCAGTACCATGATGATCAATAGTCCAAGGTGCCTTTCCTCTAAAAATATATGTATCAATTGCACTGTATGCTAAAGCTTTCCAAAAACCCCATTTAAATGAGGGTCTAATGTTTCTTACCTTATATAATTCAGTCCATAACCAACTAGATTTTATTAAATTTTCATAACTAGAAATTTCTGTATTTTTGTCTATGTCATCAAAAATTGCTTCTGCAGCTAACATTCCTGATTTCATAGCTAAATGAGTTCCTTTAATTTTAGGAACATTAAGAAAACCGGCTTCGCAACCAGTAAGAAGACCGCCTGGGAAAGTCAATTTTGGTATTGATTGAACGCCCCCTTCATTTAAAGCCCTAGCTCCATAATTAATTCTTCGACCACCTTCAAGGACTTTCTTGATCTCAGGGTGATGTTTAAATCTCTGAAATTCTAAATATGGCGATAAATATGGATTTTTATAATCTAAGCCTATTACAAAGCCAATTGATACCTTATTATTCTCCAAATGATATATAAATGATCCTCCATAAGTATCATTTTTTAAAGGCCACCCTGTTGTATGTGTTATACTTCCTGGCTTACTCTTACCTGGTTCTACTTCCCAAAGTTCTTTAATGCCTATTCCATATGTTTGAGGAGATGAATTAGCATTAAGCTTGAATTTGTTTATTAATGTTTTTCCAAGATGGCCTCTACACCCCTCTGAGAAAATAGTTTGCTTGGCACGTAGTTCAATTCCTTGTTCAAAATTAGGACCCTCGCTTCCATCTTTTAACCTTCCCATGTCGCAGGTTGCTACACCAACAACTTTGTTTGTCTCATCAAACAAAATCTCAGATGCTGAAAATCCTGGGTAAATTTCAACTTCAAGGGCCTCTGCTTGCTCTGCTAACCATTTTGTAAGATCACTTAAGCTAATTATATAATTACCCTTATTGTGCATTTGAGGAGGGGTTGGCAATTTATAGGATTTAGTTTCAGTAAGAAAAAAGAATGCATCATCATTAGCTTGTGTTGTCAGTGGACAGTTTGTTGATTGCCAATCTGGTAAAAGTTCATCTAGTGCTTTAGTTTCGACAACAGCCCCCGAAACTATATGTGCTCCAACTTCTGATCCTTTTTCAATAATACATACTGAAATATCTTTATTATTTTTTTTACTTAGTTGTTTTAATTTGATAGCAGCGCTCAAGCCTGAAGGACCTGCTCCTACAATTACAACATCATATTCCATTATTTCTCTTGCACTCATTTAACTATCCATACATTTGTGATTTAATTACTTACCAAAAAAAATTATATAGGTACTAGTAATTTTTGATTTTTTTTTATAAAACATTAACATTAATTATTTTTGTGAAGGTAAATAAATGAATCCAGATATAGGCATCGTTTTACTAATAGTTTATCCAATAGTTTTAGTTGGAGCAATAATTTGGTTTGGTAAACACTCAGTTAAGCCTGATTAATTTTTATATATCTTCTTTAATAGACTTGATTGTAGCCTCAAATGGCATAGTTATGCATTTATGCCTATTTTTAATATCTCTAATTGGTGTAAAAATGTTTATTTCTTGCGGTAATGAATTAGAAAGGTTTTGATTTTTATATTCTAACCAATTTAAAAATTCTTCTATAAAATTACTATTGGGCATTTCACTTTTTTTAAATAATTTCACCGTCAGGCCAGCAGAGGCTTCACAAAGTGCACAACCTCTTACTATTGCTGAAATGTCGTCTATCTGATTATTTAAAAGTTTAATTCGAACTTTTACTTCATCACCACACATAGGATTTTTCATCTCATAAGATCTATTAAAATCTTGTATGGCAATGCTTTTTTTATTTTCAGCAGCAAGAATAAGTATTTTATCTTGGTATATTGATAATTCGTTCAATTATTGATTAACCATTAGTAAAACAACACTGGCTGCAGCAATAGCATAGAAAACATATAATAAGATATGAGGGTTTTCATAAACATTTTCTTCAGGAACACCAGCAGGTAAATCTTTTTTATCTTTTTTCATCACGCTTTCCTTAAATTAAAGATTTTATAAAATATAGCTTAAACTATTGATTTAACGTTTTAATTGTTTGAATTTATAACATAACTTAAAAAAATATAACCACATTTTAAATCTAAAATTATTAAAAAACTTGTGATATTAAAATAAAAATTAAAAACACGGTAAATATTTGAATTATAATCAAGCCATCTTTACCAACTTCTCTATCAAAAATTCGATCAGTTGTCATCATAGTTGCAAGATAAGTCTTAATTTTAATAGATACTCCGATTAGATTATTACCAAGTGTTTCATTTAATTTTGATATCATACTAATTAAAGGAAATAACACACCAGGTATCATTTTTCTATAAATCCAGTCACTATTAAGAACTGTGGAATTTAATTCTGGTGGATATATTTTAAAATGCCATAAACATATGAAAGCAAATGCAGCAAATGTCAAAAGTTGTAATTGTCCAACTACGTGACTAAAGTCATAAGGTTCGTATACCATTTGATATGGTAATATTGAATAAAAGATTGATGGAAATATCCCAATCAATATACAAAGAGCTGAAGCCATTACCATAGCAATAATCATATTGACTGGTGCTTCTTTTGTTTTAATGCCGCTATCATGAGCAAAAAATGCAAAAAAAGGTATTTTAATTCCAGAATGATGTAGTACACCAGCTGATGCAAATAGAAGCATAAAATAAACAAGGACTAATCCTTCTTTACCAAGAGCAGACATAATAAGAGATTTTGCAACAAAACCACTAAATAGAGGGAATGCAGAAATAGAAATAGCTCCTATAATAGTACAAATTGCAGTAATTGGCATATACTTAAATAAACCACCTAATTCAGAGGCTTTACAGGTTCCAACTCTGTAAAGAACAGCTCCCATACCCATGAATAATAACCCTTTATACAAAATATGTGCAAAAGCGTGAGCAACAGCTCCATTGATAGCCAATTCGGTACCTATTCCAATTGCTACTATCATAAAACCAAGTTGGTTATTTAAACTGTAAGTTAATACTCTTCTTAGATCATTTTCAATAACTGCAAAGAATATTGGATAAAATGTCATAATTGCTCCAATAGCAATTAAAATTTCAGTGCCAGCAAAACATTTTGCAAAACAATAGATAGCTAGTTTTGTTGTGAATGTTGAGAGTGCAACAGTACCAATCTCAGACGCTTCTGGATATGAGTCTTGAAGCCAACCATTTAGAAGAGGAAATGCTGCTTTAATACCAAAAGCAATAAATATTAATTGTCCATAAAGAGTATTTATATCGAATTTTGCAAGCAGGGTATTACCTTCATTATTAAGTAAAATTAAAGCACCAGCTAATAAAAACATTCCTGATGTAACTTGAATAATAATGTACCTAAAAGCTGATTTGAAAGACCTGTTTGTATTGCTAGCTAGGATTAAAAAGACTGAGGTAAAAGCTGTGGCTTCCCACCAGACAAATAAGGTAAGAAGGTCTCCTGCATGAACTGCAGCGATAGCAGCCCCGCTATAACTCATAATAGCAACATGTTGTTTCCAATGCTTTACGTGCGCACCATAAATTACGTTTAGGACTGCTGCTATATGAAAAATGATAGCAAAAGGTAGGCTTAGAGCATCAGATTGAAATAATATAAATTCAAAATCAAAAAAATTAACAGTTGTATGGATTCCAATTCCAAGTGTTAAAGGATATGCAGATAATAAAACTAATATCATCATGTATATTTGTCTGATTATATGAGGTAAAAAGGGGATTAATAATGCCCCGATAACCATAATTAATCCTGGAGGAAAACTATCTATCATAATAATCCTCTTTTTTCATAAGAAAAGCTCTTAAACTTACGCCTATTTTAAAAATAATTATACATGATAAGAAACCAAAAAAAGCTGGGAAAAACATTATGTCTTCTATAGAGGTTTCACCATGTCTATGCCCAATAAGTTCTAAAATTAAAAATAAAATGCATAAAGCTAGGACACTAGAATTAATCTTACCAAACTTTTTAATTAATGATTTCATATTCAGTTTACCATAATCGAAGTTAAATTTTGAAAGGGTTCCATAGTAAAGAATAAAATTATAGTTAAAAAACAAGTGCATAAAATAGGAATAATTATAAGTGTTGGTATTTTAACTTTAATTTCTTTATCTTTTTTAAGAAAAAATGCTCTAGCAGGAATTTCCATTAAGTAATAAGCATTTAAAATTGTAGATATAGAAAAAACAACTAAAACAAACAAATAACCACTTTCTGCAGCCCCCAGCATTAAAAAAAACTTACTCCAAGACCCTGCCATTGGAGGAACGCCAATGATAGATAATGATCCAATAAAAAAAGCTAAAAATATTAAGGGCATAGATTTACCATGACCGTTTAATTCAGAAATTTTAGACATTTTGGCACCAACATAAATCGCACCAGCAACAAAGAATAATGTTATTTTTCCTGCAGCATGAGTAATTATATGTAGAACAGCACCTTGGGTAGCCATTGCAGAAGCTAAAGCTCCTCCCAAAGTAATATACGATAATTGACTGATAGTTGAGTAAGCTAATCTTGCTTTAATGTCATCTTTGTAAATTGCTATTATACTTGTAATAAGCAATGTAAAAGAAGCTAACCAAATCAACCAGGTTGACGCTCCAGTTTTAGACAGAAAATCAATCCCAAAAACATTAGTTAATATTAATAACATTGTGAAAACACCAGCTTTCACAACTGCCACAGCATGAAGCAAAGCTGACACAGGAGTAGGTGCAACCATAGCTGCAGGCAGCCATTTATGTATTGGAATTAGTGCTGCTTTCCCTATCCCAAAGACAAACATTGCAAGTAAATATGGAGCATATTCATAGCTTATATTACCGTCTAAGACTCCATTTTTAGACATTTCAAGTGATCCAGTAACTACCCATACCCATATTATTGCAGGTAGTAAAAAAATCACTGATGAACCTACCAGTATTGACATGTAAAGGCGTCCAGCTTTTTGTGCCAATTCATTTTGTTTATGGGCAACTAGTGGATATGTAGAAAATGTTAATACTTCATAAAATATAAATAATGTTAGCAAATCTCCAGAGTAAGCTATACATAAAGCTGCATGAACAGCCATTGCATAAAATGTATAAAATCTAGTTTGATTTTTTTCCTGATTACCTCTCATATAACCAACAGAATAAATAGCTGCAAAGATCCATAGTACTGATGCAACTAAACCAAATATTGCTCCTAAGGGAGTTACTTCAAAACCAATCTTGATCCCATCAGCAATTTGTAGAAGTTTTAGAGATGGCGCTTTTCCTTCTAAAACAGCATTCATTATTTCTAAAGCACCATATGAACTTATAATCCCCCCTAATGGACCAAGAAAGTCTCTTAAATTTGCATTGTTCGATAAGAAAGGGGTTACTAAGCAGACTATTAAAGGAGGTAAAATTGTTATTAAAATATAAGTTTCTAAGGAGATCATTTTTGAACTCCTAATAATTGGTTTGCAGCCTCAAAACTACTATTAACTACTATTGAAGCATCCAGGCCAAAGTATATATTTAGAAATGTAATCATTAATAAGGCAATATAAATCTCTGGTTTTTCTTTTATATTTAGTACTTTTGGGCTCTCATGAAACCATAAAGCCTCTATCATTTTCCATAAATATACTACGGACAATGCAGAGCTAGCTAAAATAAGAAACGCTATCCAAATTCCATCTGCACTGATTGAAGCTTTAATAATATATAATTTAGAAATAAAGCCAGCTGTTAATGGAATACCCGCAAGACTTAGTGAACAAATTACAAAACAAACAAAAGTAATTGGCATTGCTCGTCCAAGACCTGACAAATTATTAATTGTTATTCTTTTATTTATATAAAAACCCATTGATGTTATTGCCATAAACAAGGCACCTTTTATAAGGGCATGGTTAAATAAATGAATAAATCCAGCTGCAACACTGGCTTTTGTGCCAATTGCAAAAGCGAGGGTAATATATCCTATTTGAGCAATTGATGAGTGGGCTAATAATCTTTTAATATCTTTTTCATAAATAGCCATGATTGTACCAGCAAACATAGCTAATATTGATAAAGGCAGAATGATATATTGAAGTGTATACGTTACTAAATTATCTGAAATATCAAAAACAGAAAATAAAATTCTTGCTAGAATATAAAGTGACGCTTTTGTAGCTGTAGCAGCAAGTAAAACTGATACTGCAGATGGAGCATACGCATATGCTCTTGGAAGCCAAATATGTAAGGGAAATACAGCTGCCTTTAACATAATTCCAATTACCATAAACCCAAATCCAGCTATGAGTGCTTTGTTATCTGAAATTTCAGCAATTCGATTTGAAAGATCAGCCAGATTAAGTGTTCCTGTAATGCCGTATAATAAACCTACTCCTATAACGTAAAATGTAGCGCCAATAGCGCCCAGAATAAGATAATTATAAGCTGCAACAAGAGCCTGCTTGTCTTTTTGACCTCCCATTGCAACCAGGGCAACTGAAGCAAGAGACGAAATTTCTAAAAAGACAAAAAGATTAAACGCATCACCAGTTGTAACTAAACCAATTAACCCTGCTATAGCTAGTAGCCATAGGCTATAAACTTTTGAAATCGATGAATTATTAATTTCAGCAGGCATTATCTTGGAGGCAAAAAATGTAGCTAAGAAACTAATTAGAGCAATTATTATAATTGGGATAATTGAAACTTTATCTATTAAATATTCTATACCAAGAGGAGGAACCCAATTTCCAAGGGCATAAGAAATTGCTGTGTGTAGATAAACTTCTTGATATAAAAGTAGTGAAAAAATAAACGTAATTAACGTTGTAAAAAGTGTGAGCAACCAACTTAAAAAGTTATTTGAAATAAGAACTACAATTAAAGACATCATTAACGGCGTGAGGACTACTAATATAGGTAAGTTTTTTATTATGATGTCTATCATTTTTTAAATTTTACACTAATTTTTTTACTTGTTTCTATTAGGTCGTGATAATCAATTAGATCTTGAGCAGATATATCTTCCTCTTCGATGCTTCCATATTCTGAGTTTATTCTTAAAACCAAAGATAATCCTAAAGCTGTTGTCGCAACACCGACTACGATGGCTGTGAGGATGAGAACGTGTGGTAATGGGTTAGAGTAAACTGTCTCATTAATATTATTTAAGATCGGAGGAGTGCCACCTTGTATTTTGCCAAATGTAATATACAAAAGAAATACAGATGTTTGAAAAATAGTTAAACCTACAATTTTTTTTAATAAATTCTTTCTTCCTATTACTAAAAAAAGACCTATCATCATTAAAAAAAACACAATCCAATAGTTCCATACCCCAAGAGTTGAAGAAATCATTTTGTTTCTCCATTAGATGATTTAAAATCTACAAAAGCATAGAACAACGCTATCATTACGTTTGAAACTGTAAGGCCAACTCCAAATTCAACTAACAATATTCCAATATGTTGACCAGCTTGTTTGGAACTTCCTAATACATTATAGGATAGGAATTCGTCTCCAAGCAACATTGATACAATACCAACACCGCCATATAAAATACCACCCAAGGCAAGTAAAAATAAATTAATATTTAATGGAAAAAGTTCTTTACCTTTTTCTAGTCCAAATACTATTGCATAAAGTATAAATGCGCTTGCAACTATTACCCCTGCTTGGAAACCTCCGCCTGGGCCAAAATCACCATGAAATTGGACGTATAACCCAAAAAGAATTATAGGAGCAAAAAGAATTTTTGTTGCTATTCTTAAAATTGGGTTCTTATCCATTTTTCACAACTTTTTTTTGAGATTTTATTTTATTTAAGGTTTTTTTATTATTTTTTAATATTGCTAAGACAGCTATTCCTGCCGTAAATACAACTATGGTCTCTCCAAAAGTGTCATAACCACGATAACTAGCTAAAACTGATGTAACTATGTTAGGTATCCCAATATCATCACGTGAGCCTAAAATATATTCTGGAACGATATGTTGGTGTATTGGCGATGTAGCAAGTCCAATTTCAGGCAAATCATAACTACACCAAATTAAAACGCCACCAAGCACCAAGCATATGACAGCAGGAAAAGCTTGGTTGTTAACAGTTTGTTCTTCTTTTTTTGGCAAGAAAGCCATGGCAGCTAAGAATAATACTGTTGATATGCCAGCACCGACAGATGCTTCTGTAAAAGCAACATCTACAGCATCTAAAGTAATGAACATTAATGCAGCTACTAATGAATACGCACTTGTTAAAAGTACTGTATAAATAACAGATCTAGACTTCAAAAGCGCAATTCCGATTGCTAACATTATTGAAACTAAAAAGGCATTGATCATTAATTCAGATATCATAATAACTTTCCAATTTTTTTACCTACAGGAACTATTCCTTTCTCCCTAGCTAAGTTAGCGGTGACGTGACTCGTAACTGGACTGGTAAAAAAAATAAAAATTCCAATTAATAGTAATTTTACAGTAATCAATGACCAGCCTGACTGAATAATCATTCCAAGAATAAAAAAAGCAGTACCGCCTGTGTCAATCATCCCAGCAGCATGAATTCTAGAAAAAACATCAGGTAGTTTTATCAGTCCACATGCTCCTATAATTATACATAGAGAACCTAAGAAAAAACATAACCCAGTAAGTAAATCTATGAACAAGTCCATTATTTATTATTTCCTTTTAATGAACCGGTACTAAAAAGCTTTAATATGGCAACTGTACCAATGAAATTTATTAACGCATATACTATTGCAATATCTAAAAACTCTGGTCTATTCGCATAAAATCCATGAAGGGCAATTCCAATAACAATTATTGTTCCAAGACTATTAACAGCTAAAACTCTATCAAATGTAGTTTTTCCTAGTATTATTCTCGCTAATACCAACAAAGCAGAAACCGCACATGCTGTTAAAGCTGCCAAGAACATTATCGTTCACCCTCTAACAATTTAACTTTTTTATCCATTTCATTACTCCTAACATCATTTCCAAAATCAGTATTTAGAGCATGTACTTCAAAAGTATTATTTTTAATTTTTGTGGTTACAGTTCCTGGAGTTAAAGTAATGGAATTTGCGTATGTCACTTTAGCTACATCTGTTATTTGAGAAGCTTTTACAGTAAATGTTTCGGGTTTAATATTATTTGAAATAATTGCTTTAGCTGTGTTTAGATTTGAAATTAATATTTCTTTAAACAGCCACATTAAATAACCTAATAGCCTAGGTAAAAAAAACAAAGGTAAACCTTCATCATCGATTAGTTTTGCCCTATTAGCTAAATATACACAAAATGCACAAGACAAAACACCTAAGCTAATAATTAAAAAAGTGTAATGCCCTGACATTAATAGCCATAAACAAACTAGAATAACAAAAAGAATTAACGGCTTCATCAAATTGAATACCCATTGTTTAATTTATATAAAATAAATAATCCCCGAATTATTCTTAAATAAAAATAGATTAATATCAATACAAGTTTAAAATATTACGGTTTTGCAAAAGTGTAAGCTTGAATATTTTTTTTGATAATGCCTTTTTCCTTTAAAAAATTACCAAATTCTTCATAAGTTTTTAAATCATGGGCTTGAGGCCTTAGTGTAAATCTACTCAACGTATCTTTGAAAGCTCTTTTGTTTAACTCGTCGTCAAGACCTTTACGATATGTTGAAAAATCTTTCCATGTTGTTTCTGGATCATTGATAATTGTTAAAGTAGCCTTTTGAATGGCTTTAAAGAATTTGTCAAAGACAGGATTGTTCCTGTTTTTTACATTTGAAATATAGATAAGTTCTTCATAAGAAGGCACACCATGCTCTTCTGGATAGAAAGCTTTTCCGGGGTGATTAACTATATCCATTTGGTTAAGCTCAAAATTTCTAAAGGCTCCTATTACAGCATCAACTTTTTTTGCAATTAGGGATGGTGATAATGAAAAGTTAATATTTATTAAATCTACATCGGTCATTTTAATATTGTATTTTTCTAACATTCCGGAGAGTAAAGCTTCTTCAAAACCACCAACTGAAAAACCAATTTTTTTACCTTTGAGATCAGAAATTGATTTAATAGGCCCATTTTCTAAAACAACTAGTGAATTTAAAGGAACGCTAACAAGGGTTCCAACCCTTACTACTGGTAAACCTTGGTCAACTTGGATATGTAGCTGTGGCTGATAAGAAATAGCTAAATCTAATTTGCCAGCAGCAACAAGTTTTGGAGGGTCATTAGGGTCAGCTGGCTCTATCATTTCAACTTGTAGTCCTACTTCTTTAAAAAAACCTCTTTTTTGTGCTATTATGAGAGGGGCATGGTCTGGATTTATAAACCAATCTAAACCAATAGTAATTTTGTCAGTCTTAGCGTTAGCAACACTTAAAGTAAGTAGAATAAAAGATGTTGTGATTATTTTGAATATTATTTGCATTGTGCATCTCCCTCCGCTGGTTTTAACCAGATCAGGTTATAAGGGTTAATTTCTCAGCAAGACGTATGTCATGCACCCCTGGCAGAACTTACTAATAATATTTATTATAAAAAAATCAATAAATTAATTTATTTCCACCACACATATTTACTCAAGATTATGTCAGTAATTTTATAAATAGAAATTGTAACAAAAATAAGAATAATTAAGGCTGCAAACATGTTGTCAGTTTGAAGCCTAGCATTGCTATAGATCATAAAAGAACCAAGCCCTGTGCTTCCGCCTATCCATTCTCCAACGACAGCTCCAATAGGGGCAAAACATGCAGCAACCCTAATGCCAGAACATAAACCTGGTAATGATGATGGTATTTTTATTTTCCAGAATAATTGAGTTTTTGTAAAATTTAATGTTTTGCCAGCGTCGATTAATTCTTGGGGAACCTTGTTTAATGCATCTGTGAAATTAGATGTTATGGGGAAAAAAACAATTAATACACCTATAACTATTTTACTGCTCATGCCATACCCTAGCCATAAAATTAATAGAGGAGCCAAAGCAAAAACCGGTATTGATTGACTTGCAAGTAAGATTGGCATAACCCATCTCTTTAATTTGTTAGAAGAAGAAATAATGAGAGCAGTTGTTATACCAATTACTGTTCCAATAAAGATTGAGGCTAAAATTTCTGTAAGCGTATAAGTGGTATGTGTTAGAAGTTCTTCCCAATTATTATAAATTGAAACAAATATTTTTGACGGCCGTGGTAACATGAACGGAGGTAAATCAAAAAACACACAACAAATTTCCCATATAAAAAAAATGGTTGATGCTATAAATATCCCTCTAATCATTTTAACCTATAATAATTATTTCAATTTAATAAATATATATATTAGAAAAAACTACAATGCAGAATTTTTTATATACAAGTGATGTTTTTAAGGGTTCCCGATATGGAGAAGGGCATCCATTGGACATGGATCGAGTTTGGCCAAGTGTAGAACTTGTTCAAATGATGGGATGGATTGAAGAAAAACAAATAGTAAAGCACGGTCCTGCAACCATAGAAGAATTAATAAAGTTTCATGATTTAGATTACGTTCTTGCTTTAAAAGAGGCTGAAGAAAAACAGACTCTTCCTCATGAAATAAAAATTAAATATAATATTGGCATTGGCAACAACCCTATTTTTAGTGAAGTTTTTTCTAGACCAGCCACAGCAGCTAAAGCCTCTATTTCAGCAATAGAAAAAATTGCCGCAAACAAAGCTAAACGAATTTTAAATATATCTGGAGGAACACATCATGGAAGAAAGTCACAGGCATACGGCTTCTGTTTCCTTAATGATTGTGTGCTTTCAATTTTAAAAGCTATAGAGTTAGGGTTTCAAAATATATTATATGTAGACATAGATGCTCACCATTGTGACGGTGTGCAGGACGTTTTCAAGGATAATGAAAATGTAAATATTGTTTCAATACATGAAAAAAAAAGATGGCCATTTACCGGATTAATTGAAGATTGTAAAATTAAAAATATTTTAAATTTTCCAGTATCTGAACATTTTACTGATCAAGATATGAATTTTTTAATTAATGATTTTATAATACCTTTTGCAAATAAGAAAAAACCAGAGCTTTTAATTATTCAAGCAGGGGCAGATATGTTGCACGGCGATCCCCAGTCTAGAATAAGTTTATCTAATAATGCTTATTGGAAAGCAATATATGATCTGCTTTCTCTTTGTGATAAGTCTCTCATCCTTGGAGGAGGGGGGTACAATCCATATCTTACAGCTAAAGCATGGGCTGGAAATTGGGTTTTGCTTAATAATAAAATTGAGCTCTTAGATATGGATATGAATAAAGAATGTCATCAATTTCTAAAATCATTAAGGTGGAGCAATAGTAGAGTCAAAAATGGTATTCCTAGTGAATGGATTAGTTCTTGGCGTGATGAAAAGAAAAAAAATAAAATAAGTGATGAGATCATTTCATTAATAAGGGAAATTAAAAGTATAAAAAAATATGAAATTTAAATTCATAAAATCTTTATTAGGAATATTCCTAATTAATGTATGTTTTTCTATATTTGCACATGCTAAAACTCTAGAATTTGAGGAGATCTACTGCGAAATTAAGATAAATAAGAAAAAACAAGCCTTATTTTCCTTATATGTCGCAGACACTTATGAAAAACGAAAATATGGTTTAATGAATAGAGAGTATATAAAATCTAACTCTGGAATGCTTTTTATGTGGAAAGATTTAGAAAAAAGAATTTTTTGGATGAAAAATACATATTTTGATCTTGATTTATTTTTTCTTGGAAAAGAGGGGCAAGTTTTAGAAATATTTAAAAATGCAAAAGCATTTGATGAAAATCAAATTTTTAGTAAACAAAAAGTAATGTTTGTACTTGAGCTCAAAGCTGGTGAACATCAAATCAAAATAGGCGATAAGCTTAACTGTGCCTATCTTAACTTATGATAAAATTTTTAAATTTAATTGAAAGTAAAGCTTGCTTTTGACAATTTCTAAAGTATAAATCGAATTGTTCGGGGCGTAGCGCAGCCTGGTAGCGCATCTGGTTTGGGACCAGAGGGTCGGGAGTTCGAATCTCTCCGCCCCGACCAACATAAGTGTCTGATAGTAATTGCTATTTTACCCACTTTCCTTCTCACTTTACTTCAAATGTAACCACTTGATCCACTATTGATCCAGTGAGGTTATGTTATGCCGTCTATACTAAAAAGAAATGACAAGTGGTTTGTTAGGGTAAGAAAGCACGGACAACCATCACAATCTAAAACATTTAACATTAAAAAAGATGCTCAGAAATGGGCTGTTATGATTGAAAGAGAATTAGACCAAGGACTTGTTGAGTATGTTGACAAGTCAGTCACCTTAGGTGATTTACTTAAACGATACCTAAAAGAGGTTACCCCTCATAAAAAGAGCCGTGATAAAGAGACATGGAGGATTAAGGCTCTACTTAAAAGATCTATATCAGGCGTTGGATTAAATAATTTAACCTCTACAATTATATCGAGTTATAAATATTCAAGACTTCCTGATGGCGCAAGAACCACTAGGTATGACTTGGCGTTAATAAGGCACTGTCTTGAGTTTGCAAGACTGGAGTGGGGTTATTATCTGCCTATTAACCCTGTTGACCTGGTATCTAAGCCAAGGCTTAATAAACCAAGAGATAGGCGCGTAGGAAAGGACGATATCGACACCTTAATGGACGCTATAAGCCATTCAAAAGTGACTTACCTTAAGCCATTAATACTCATTGCTATAGAAACAGGATTGCGTCAGGGAGAACTGGTCAAGTTAATGTGGAGTGATGTCGATTTAGATAGTCGTCTTCTAAAGGTCAAAGACACGAAGAACGGTGAGGATAGGGTAGTTCCTTTGTCAAACAAAGCCTTAGTAATACTTCAATCACTACCAAGATTAGGAGCAACAGTATTTAATGCAAGTCACTCGTCACTTCAAAACGCATGGAAGAGGCTAATAAAGAGATCTGGTTTATTTGATCTTCACTTCCATGATTTAAGGCATGAGGCTATATCAAGATTTATAGAGCGGGGGTTAACAATACCTGAAGCAGCCTCAATTAGCGGTCACAAAACTCAGTCAATGCTTCTTAGGTATGCACATCCAGACCTTAGTTATATCAAGAAAAAGGTTATGAGTTTTTAGGTACCATATTCTGAGAATTGGTCCCCCCGGGGTTAATAGATAAAAGCTTTTCAAAAAAAGGGGTAAAGGCTTGTTGTTATTGTTATTATTTTATTTTAGCATTTAATTAACATATCAAATAGGTTCTGTCATGAGCATTAAATTATCTAGAAGAAGCTTTTTAAAGGGATTGTCTACAGTAACATTTCTTACCTTTCAAAAAATCAATGTATCGTCAACTTTTGAGGCATTAGGGGAGATCTTAGATATAGAACCTTTAATTTTTAATGTTCATCGTAAGCAACTTGAAATAGCAAATTACTTCAATACACCTAATCGTTATGATGCTTATGGAGTTAACCAAAGTGATATAAAAACTAAAGATGACTTAATAGATTATTGTGATGCTAATTCTTTTTTACTTCGGCAAGTCTATGAGTACTCTCAACAAGCATTTGAAGATAAAATGATGGAAGATCAGTCAATAGAAAGTCTTGAAGGTCTGATAAAGAATTTAGATAGTAATCAATTTATTGGATTCACTTTCGGTAATTAGTATAGTGGGGTTCGGTCTAGATACTTTTTCGATAGGTTGCTGATTATTTCCTTCTTTACTAGAACCTAAGTTCAATTTATCATCCCTAGTGGTTG
>CAKZQZ010000030.1 GCA_937142855.1 uncultured Alphaproteobacteria bacterium
AATTGAGGTATAGCTTTTGGAGAAACAAAAGAAGAAACTTCTATCCTTGGAAAGCCAGCTTTTATTAAATTATTAATAATATTGACTTTATCTTCAGTCTTAAGAATTGTTTTTTCTGATTGAAAACCATCTCGTGGACCAACTTCTGTAACTTTAACATGTTTTACTTTCATAAATAATTCTCCACAAACTTTTAAGTGTAAAAAAAATAATAAAGTTAAATACAAAATTATACAACAATCACTTGACCTTTTAAGAAATAAATAGTGATACTAGCAACATTATATTAACTTAAAAAATTCGGGGGATTTAATGAAACGTATTTCAAGTGCTTTATTAGTAGCTTCATCACTAATAATATCTACTTCTATTGCAAATGCAGACCAATTTGTTCGTATGGTTTCCGGACCATCTGGTGGGTCATGGTATCCATTAGGTGCTAAAGTGATGCAAGTCATGGAATCAGAAATAAAAGGAATTTCCACCTCTAATACTTCAGGTGGTGGTATTTCTAACGTTTTAGCTGTAGACGGTGGTGATGCAGAGATTGGCTGGACCTATGCTCATACTGTAGCAAATGGTTACACTGGAAAAGGTAAATTCAAGAAAGCTCATAAAAATGTAAGATACTTTGCCACATTATATGGTGCAGCTTTCCAAGTTGCTGTTAGAGCAGATTCAAAAATCAAAGGTTTTGAAGATATGAAGTCAGCTAATATTAGTCCTGGAAAACCAAAATGGACTGGAACAGCTTTTTGTGAATCTATTCTTAAAGAATATGGTTTTGATTTTGAGACCATTAAGAAAAATGGTGGTGTAGTTCACCAAGGTGACTATAAAGAGTCAGTTGCTTTAATGAAAGATGGACAAACTGATGTGTTTATGGCTGCTACTTCTGTCCCACAGGCAAGTTTTATTGAACTTGAGAACAGCCCTGGCATAAGGTTTATTGGATTACCAAAAGATCGAATGGACAGGATTGTAAAAAACAATCCAGGTTATATTTATGGAAACATTCCTGCAAGCGCATATAAGTCTCTTGATAAAGATATTCCAACATTAGGTATTGTAACATCTATGATTGTTCATAAAGATCTATCAGATGATTTGGTATACAAAATGACTAAATCTTTCTGGGACAACCATGCTGAATTTGTTAAGGTTAAAAGTGTATGGAAAAGAGTTCTTCTTAAAAAAGCAGTCGATGGCGCAGCTGTTCCAATACACCCAGGTGCAGCAAAGTACTATAAAGAACAAGGCGTAATGTAATTAAATAATTAATAATTAAAGGCACAGATTATTTTGTGCCTTTAATATTCAAACCTTTTTCGAATTATCAAATGTCTCAAAATCAAAAAAAACTAGTTTACAATGAAATTAAAGAAGTAAGCTTCTTTGATGAATTATTAGAGTGGAACAAAGATAAATCTATTTACTATTGGATTATAGTTATTTGTTCTTGGTTATCTGTAGGTCTTGCCTTTTATCACTTATTTGTAGCCGTCTATGGAACTCCAGAAGGAAGATCCTTTAGGTCAATTCATTTATCTGCCATGATGGTTTTAGCTGTTTTTATATATCCAGTTTTTAGAACTAACATAAAAGATCCTATTTTTTTAGAAAATGATCAAAAGGGTAATTTTTTAAGAACAATAGGTTTTAGCTATGATCTATTAATAATACTATCAATTATATTTGTTCAATTATGGACAACATGGGACATTGAAAACTTTATGATGAGATATGGAGACAAATATATTGGAGATATTATAGTTGGATCCATTTTAATTTTTTTAGTTTTAGATGCAACTAGAAGAGCAGTTGGTTGGGCTATGGTTATGGTTGCAGGTTTTTTTATGATGCACGCTCTTTATGCTCATAAATTTTTTGGTTTTTTTTATGGCCCACCTACAAGACTTTCAAAATATATTGATACTCAATTTATGAGTTCTGACGGAATTTTTGGAATACCATTATATGTTTGCTCTACATATATTGTATTATTTATAATTTTTGGAGGTATTTTAATTCGTTCTGGTGTAGGTAGGTTTTTTGTTGATTTAGCAGTTGCATTAACTGGTCATAGAATAGGAGGTCCTGCTAAGGCCGCCGTTGTTGCATCTGGAATGACAGGTACTGTTTATGGATCAGCGGTAGCTAACGTAGTAACTACTGGATCTTTTACAATACCTCTAATGAAAAACTATGGTTATAGAGCTAAGTTTGCAGCAGCTGTTGAGGCTTGTGCGTCATCTGGTGGTCAAATAACTCCTCCAATTATGGGAGCTGCTGCTTTTATTATGGCTGAGTTTTTGGAAGCACCCTACACCTATGTCATTTTAGCAGCTTTGATACCCGCATTCCTATATTTCGCTACAATTTATTTTATGGTTCATATTGAAGCTGAAAAACATGGAATTGAAAAAATTGATAAATCAATGCTTCCAAACGTGATTGAAGTACTTAAAAGTGGTGGGCACATGTTAATATCGCTTGCAGTATTAATTGGACTCTTGATTTATGGCAAGACGGCAATGACTGCTGGGTTTTGGAGTATTGTATCAGTAATAATTTTAAGTTTTGTAAGAAAAAATACAAGAATGTCAGTTGTTGATTTACTAGGTGCCTTTGAAAGTGGAATTAAATCAACTGTTCCTGTAACGATTGCGTGTGCTTGTGCAGGAATTATAATAGGATCTGTTTTTGTCTCAGGATTAGGCCTTAAGTTTACCCAATCAGTTATAGATCTCTCAGGTGGTGTGTTGTTTATATTATTATGTTTAACAGCAATTTCTGCAATCATCCTTGG
>CAKZQZ010000031.1 GCA_937142855.1 uncultured Alphaproteobacteria bacterium
TAGCATCTGGGCTATCTGGTATATATTCAGGATCTTCAATTGCAAACGTTGTTACTACAGGTACGTTTACTATTCCTCTAATGAAAAGAACAGGGTTAAACGCTGAAAAAGCTGGTGCTATAGAGGTTGCGTCTTCTACAAATGGTCAATTAACACCGCCTGTAATGGGAGCAGCAGCCTTCTTGATTTCGGAGTTCACTGATACCAGTTATCTCGACCTAATTAAATATGCTGCTTTACCAGCTCTAGCCTCTTACGCAGCTCTTTTTTATATAGTCCATTTAGAGGTAATAAAGTTAGGATTAAAAGGTTTGAACAAGCAAACCAGTTCAAAAACTCTATTAAGAAAATTCACAGGTTTTATTTTAGGATTCGTGTCCATAAGTATTTTGGCAGGATTAGTAAACTTTTTATTTTCATGGACATCTAAGTTTGATCCCTTCATTACATCTATAACTGCAATAACTTTATTTTTAATTTTCTATATCTTTTGTGTTTGGACTGCTTCTAAACAACCCGATTTAGAAATAGGCCTAACCGACAAAGAAATTAATAATTTACCAACGGTTCAATCAATAGCAACGACAGGTTACTATTTTTTATTACCAATTGTTGTTCTGTTATGGTGTGTTTTAATAAGCCGTTTATCCCCTTCACTATCAGCCTACTGGGCCAGTTTATCAATTATTTTTATTTTATTAACACAAAAGCCTTTAAAGAATTTTTTTAGGGATCAAAAGTTCAAATTTATAATAGTTAGAGAAAGCTTTGAAGACTTATTGCATGGTTTAATAAAGGGTGCGCAAAGTATGATAACAATATCTATTGCAACTGGAATTGCAGGAGTAATTATTGGAACAGTTTCATTGACTGGAGCTCACCAATTTATTGGTGAGTTTGTTGAAGTGTTATCTTCAGGTAATTTAGTAATAATGCTTCTTCTAGTTGCTTTGATGAGCTTAATTCTGGGCATGGGACTTCCTACAACAGCAAATTATATTGTAGTATCTTCTTTGATGGCTCCAGTTATAGTTATGGTAGGAGCACAGAACGGACTAATAGTTCCCCTTGTAGCAGTTCATCTTTTTGTATTTTATTTTGGTATTTTAGCAGATGACACTCCACCTGTTGGACTTGCAGCTTTTGCTGCGGCTGCCATTTCTAAAGGAGATCCTATCAAGACTGGTATACAAGGTTTTAGTTATGATATTAGAACAGCTATTTTACCATTTATGTTTATATTTAATACTGACATTCTATTGATAAACGTTTCATTTTTTGAAGGTTTTGTTACAACAATTACTGTTGTATTGGCCATGCTTGCATTCTGCTCTGCAATCCAAAATTATATCATAGTAAAAAATAAGTTTTACGAAACATTATTGTTATTACTGGTAGCTTTTAGTCTTTTTCGACCTGATTTTTGGCTAGATAAAATTCAATCTCCTTACAAAGAACTATCTGGAAATAAAATTTTTAAATTAATAGACGGTTATACTAATACTTCTAATGTATCTAAAGATACACCAGTTAGAATAAAATTTAGTGGTCCAGATTTTGATGATCCAGAAAGAATTATTTTTCAAAACTCAGTAATTAAACTAACTAATAAAGGAACCGAGGACGAAATTCTTAAAAAAGCAGGATTATTTTTAAAATCAGATAATGATAATGTTTTAATGGAGGAACCACTACCTGGAAGTCCCTTATTTCAACAAATGAAAACTTTTGATTTTTATGCCGACACTCCAGTGAAATTAGAGATGATCTACTTATCAAAAACAAATAGAATACCTAAAGAGATCTTTTACTTGCCGGCTTTATCAATTTTATTACTAATCTATCTAAAGCAAGTAAATCGTAGAAGAAAACTAAAAAGGAATTAAAAAATGAAAAATAGTAATATTTTTCCTCGTCATACTAACTATGAAATTCCTACCTCAGCTTATGGAGAAGGCTGTTATATTTTTGATGTCAATGGAAAAAAATATCTTGATGGATCGTGTGGAGCCGCAGTGTCATGTTTGGGTCATTCAGACAATTCAGTTAAAGAAGCAATAATTAAACAAACAGAAAAATTAGCATTTGCCCACACTTCATTCTTTACTAGTGAACCAGCAGAAGAACTGGCGAATATTTTATCACAAAATTCTCCAAAAGGACTGGATAAAGTTTACTTTGTATCTAGTGGATCAGAGGCGGTTGAAGCTTCTCTAAAGTTAGCCAAGCAATATTTTAATGAAATTGGTAAACCAGGAAAACATAAGGTTATTTCAAGAAGACAAAGCTATCATGGCAATACTTTGGGAGCTCTTGCCGCAGGGGGTAACGTTTGGAGAAGGTCTTTTTTTGAAGATTTACTAACTGAAACAAGTTTAATTTCACCTTGTTACCAATATAGACATCAAAGACCAACAGAAAATTCTATCGATTATGGCTTAAGAGTTGCCAATGAATTAGAAAGAGAAATAATTAAACTTGGTCCAGATAATGTGATGGCCTTTATTGCAGAAACAGTTGTTGGGGCTACTGCTGGCGCATTAACACCTGTAGAGGGATATTTTAAACGTATAAGAGAAATTTGTAATCAATATGACGTTTTATTAATTTTAGACGAAGTTATGTGTGGTATGGGTAGAACCGGGTCACTATTTGCTTGTGATGAAGAAGGAGTTATCCCCGATATCATAACTATTGCCAAAGGTTTAGGAGCTGGATATCAACCTATTGGAGCAATGTTGTGTCAAAACTTTATTTATGAGGCGATAGCGAAAGGTACCGGTTTTTTTCAACATGGACATACGTATCTTGGTCATCCCGTAGCCTGTGCAGGTTCGTTAGCTGTGTTAAATAAATTAATAAATGAAAACTTCCCAGAACAAGTTAGTGAAAAAGGTAAAATTCTTCAAAAAAAGCTTGAAACGATGATTGGTCAACACGAATTTGTTGGAGACATAAGAGGAAGAGGTTTGTTTAGAGGTATTGAGATAGTCAAAGATAGGGATACAAAAGATCCTTTTGAAAAAAATCTAAACATAGCTGGGAAAATTAAGAAAGAAGCTTTGGATATGGGATTAATTTGCTACCCAATGCAAGGCACTGTTAATGGTATACTTGGAGACCATATTTTAATTGCCCCGCCTTTTATAATAAATGAAAATGAAATGGATGAACTTTGTGAAAAATTAAAGAAAACAATAGATAATGTTTGTTATAATAGCTGATTAAACTCCTAAAAACTTTTGTGCAATATCAGTTGTTAATTGCTTTGAAAGACCTTTCCATACGGTCCTACCTTTTTCAAGAATATAAAATTTATCAGCCAAAGTTTGTAATTGTTTAAGTGATTTATCGATAATTAAAATAGATATATTTTTGTTTTTTAAAATTTCTATAACTTTCCATATTTCTGATCTAATTGTAGGAGACAAACCCTCTGTTGCTTCATCTAAAATTAATAACCTTGGGTTTGTCATCAATGCCCTTCCAATAACTAACATCTGCTGTTCCCCCCCAGATAAAGAGAACGCACCTTGTAACTTTCTTTCTTCAAGTTTTGGGAATAATTCAAAAACTTTTTCTAAAGTCCATTCTCCTTCAACTGAAGTTGCAATAAGATTTTCTAAAACTGTTAAATTGGAAAAGGCTCTTCTTCCTTCTGGAACTAAACCTATTCCTAATTGTGCAATTTTATAACTGGGCATTCCTAAGAGAGATATATTGCTAAAATTAATTTCTCCTTGAAAGTTATTCATTAAACCGCATATCGATTTAATTGTAGTTGATTTACCCATTCCATTTCTTCCAAGTAAAGCTACAATTTCACCTTCTTTAATTTCTAGATTAACATCAAAGAGTGCCTGGCTAGCGCCATACCAAGCCCTAAGTGATTTTATCTCTAAAAAATTATTCATTAAATCTCATAACCTAAATAAACGTCTCTTACTAATTCATTAGATTTAATCTGATCAACTGTCCCTGTAGCCACTATTCTTCCATAATTAATTACTGACACCCTATCAGCTAGGGCAAAAACAGCATCCATATCATGCTCAATTAATAGTATTGGAGTATTTAATTTTATTTTTTTAAATAAATTAATCATTATTTTTGTTCCATTTTCATCTAATCCTGCCATTGGCTCATCAAATAAGAACACTTTTGGATTAGTTGCCAATGCAAGCCCTACCTCTAATTTTCTTCTATCTCCATGACTAAGTTGAGACGCCACTATCTCAGACTTATCTATTAACTCTATTTCTTTGAGTATATTTTTAGCTTTAAAATCTAGGTCTTTATTGTTTTTTATGTTTTTAAAAAACTGAAAAGTTTTATTCGACCCATTAAGAAGAGATAAAATAATATTCTCTAAAGCACTAAAACTCGGAATTATAGAAGATACTTGAAAAGTTCTAGATATGCCAATTTTAGCTCTTTCAACATCACTTAAATCAGTTATATTCTCTTGGTCTAAAATTATTGATCCTATATCATGCCTAACGCTTCCAACTATCTGCTTTATAAGAGTTGATTTACCTGCTCCATTAGGCCCTATTAATGCATGAATCTCATTAAAATTGAGATCAATAGCTATTTCATCCGTAACCTTAAACGCACCATATGATTTTGATAAATTTTTAATATTTAAAATTTTATTATTCATTATTTTTTTTCTTATCAAATAATCCTAATATACCAGAGCGTACGTATAATATTTCTAGTATTAATATTAAACCCAACCAGAATTGCCAGTTTTCAGTATATGCACCAAGAGTTTGTTCTAATATTATAAAGAAAGCTGCACCCACAATAGGACCATAAAGTCTTGCCATGCCGCCAAGGATTACAAATATCATTATTTCTCCAGAAGTATGCCAATCAAGAACAGATGGACTTACAAATCTATTTAAGTCCGTATAAAGAGAGCCTGCCAAGCCCGCTATTGTACCTGAAATAACAAAAACTATTAGCTTAACCTTTAATGTTTCTATTCCTACAGATTTTACTCTTTCTTCATTTTCTTTAATAGCCTGAAACGCCATACCAAAGGCTGAATTAATTAATTTAAAAGATACAAATAAAGCAATCACCAACCACACGAGACAAATTAAATAAAATGTAAAAGGATCCATTGTATTTACCATTGGAAACGAGTTTCTTAAATAGATTGAAAGGCCATCTTCTCCTCCATACGTAGGCCAGCTTATTGAGAAAAAATATAACATTTGCGCAAAAGCAAGAGTAATCATAATAAAATAAACACCGCTTGTTCTAAGCGAGAGAAGCCCAATAATAAAAGATAGGGCCGCACAGACTAATATTGCTATTGGCCATATTATTAGCATTTCAGATGTACCAAAAAACTCAATTGGCCAACTAAAAAGTAATTCATCGTTAAGAGCATGAAAAGATAATATTCCTGTTACGTATCCTCCAGTTCCAAAAAAAGCTGCATGTCCAAAAGAAATTAGCCCACAATAACCAAGAGCTAAGTTTAAACCAATACCTGCAATAGCGAGTATAATTACCTTAGTTGTTAATGTTATATAATAAGGTTCTTCAAAAACTAGACCACAGAGAGGAATAATTAAAAGCAAAAATAATATCCATTTATTTAAAAATTTTTCGATAATCATTTTAACTTTTTCCAAATAATCCAGAAGGTTTGGTAATTAAAATCAATGCCATGAGAATATAGATTAACATTGAACCAATAGAAGACCCTATTGCAGTTGCCTCAGCAGGTTGCATAAAAATTTTAAGTAAATCTGGTAAAAAAACACGTCCTAAGGTGTCTGTAACTCCAACTAAAATTGAGCCAACAAAAGCACCCTTTATTGATCCAATACCCCCAATAACTATGACCACAAAAGCTAAAATTAAAATCGGTTCTCCCATACCAACTTCAACTGATTGTATGGCACCTATCATCGCCCCAGAAAGTCCTGCAAGAGCTGCTCCTAAAGCAAAGACAACTGTATAAAGTTTTGAAATATCTACACCAAGAGCAGAGATCATTTCACGATCATTCTGCCCGGCTCTAATACGAATACCTAGCCGTGTTTTTGTGATTAATAAGTATAGACCAACAGCTATCAAAAAACCCATTAATATTATAAACAGTCTATATTTGGAATAAATTATTTCACTAAATATAGGTACAGTTCCATTTAAGCTATCTGGAATACTAAGATATAAAGGAAAGGCGCCAAAATACCATCTTACTCCCTCAGATAATAACAATATGAGAGCAAAAGTTGCTAAAACTTGATCCAAATGATCTCTTCTATATAATCGTCTAATTATTAATATTTCAATTAGAACACCTGCGATTGCTGCTCCACATAAGCTGGCTCCTAATGCCAGCCAAAATGAACCTGTTATACCAGCAACCAAAGCTGCACAGAAAGCGCCTATCATATAGAAAGAACCATGGGCAAGATTTATTAAACCCATGACGCCAAATATTAAAGTTAGCCCAGCAGACATAAGAAACAGCATTGTTCCAAATTGTATGCCGTTTAAGAGTTGTTCAATAAATAAGATACTTGTCATTTAAATATAAAGTCATAGGTGATTTCTACAGGAAATCACCTAGACATATAATTTACATTTTACATTCAGAAACATAAACGTTTGAATGATCCTTTAACCCAACAGAAACAATCTTGTTTGTAAGTGTCTTTCCTTCTTTAATGACTTCTCTAACATAGATATCTTGTATTGGGTGATGATTTTTATCAAAACTAAATTTTCCTCTTGTAGAAGCAAAATTAGCCTTTCTAAGTTCATCTCTAAACTTGTCTTTATCATCAACTTTAGCATTAATCATTGCAGAAATTAAAAGTTTACCTGTGTCGTATCCTTGAGAAGCATATAATGATGGAAGGCGCCCATATTCAGATTGAAAATCACTGACAAACTTTTTATTTGCTGGGTTATCTATATCTTTAGACCATTGTGAGGTATTTTTTACACCTAATGCAGCATCTCCAACTGCCTTTAAAATACCTTGATCAAAAGAAAAAGCAGGACCTACAACCGGGACATTGATTCCAGATTGTGAAAATTGTTTCATAAAACCGATTCCCATCCCACCTGGTAAAAAGAAAAACACACTATCTGCACCTGAAGCTCTGATTTGAGCGATCTCTGCTGCATAATCTTTTTGACCAAGTTTGGTATATATTTCTCCAGCTAATTTTCCCTTAAAGAATCTTTTATAACCTGTTAGGGCGTCTTTTCCAGCTGGATAGTTAGGGGCAAGGATAAAGGTATTTTTAAAGCCAGCTGAATTAGCATAACCACCAGCTGCTTCATGTAAATTATCATTTTGCCAAGCAACATTAAAATAATTTTTATGACAACCTTTGCCTGCTAGCTTAGATGGTCCAGCATTAGGTGATAAATAGAATTTCCCTTGATTAACAGCAGCTGGTACAACTGCCATAGCTAAATTAGACCAAATAATTCCAGTAAGAACATCAACTTTGTCAGATTGTATCATCTTGTCGGCTAACTGAACCGCAATATCTGGTTTTCTTTGATCATCTTTTATAATTACACTTATATTTTGATTGCCTTTTACTGCAAGCATAAAGCCGTCTCTTACATCAATCCCTAAACCGGATCCACCCCCTGATAAAGTAGTTATCATACCAACTTTTAATTGATGACCATCTGCAAAAATGGTTGATGATGACATTATCATTAGCGCTGCTAATGTAGTTTTAAGTTTTTTCATCTTTCCCCCTAATTATTCTAATAAAAAAAGAATCTCAAAATACAAAATTATTTATCTAAAGGCAAAGTAATAAAGATTCGATTAACGCATTACTAAAAATCTATTTCTATTCCGTTGATAGTAAATGTCTTTCCGTTAAAACCCTTATCCATTTTTTCAACATCTGTCATATTTTCACTATCAACTCTTTTGTAAGGGTTTTTTTTCATTTTTTCTAAACGAGTTTCTACCTTTTTAATTTCACTATTTTTATTTTTATTATTTCTAATCCACTTAAACATTTATTTGTAAACTTCTTGGCTAGCCATTTGGCAGTGTGTTAATTTTTTAAATCTATAACTCGCAAACATATTATATAATGACTTTGTTATCTGATAAATAATGGGAAGTTTTACGAAGAAAGATAATAAATTCCATAATTTCAATTCATCCCAAATCAATATAAATGCGTCTACTCCAATTTTTAAATTTTTATTTCTATCTAGAGCATGCAAATACATTAAAGCATCGTATTGTGAAACTTTTATTACTTTTAAATCGTCAGGGTTATTTGCAATATCATTCCACTTAAAAATATTTTGTGGAGATATCTTTTTATAATAATTAATTTCCTTGCTACAAAGCCCACATTTTCCGTCATAAAAAACCTGAATTAACTTCATTTTTTAACCTATATCAATTTTGAGATACTAACTGCTAAACTAGATCCAGATCCGACTACCCTAGACCAAAAATTTTCAATGTAATTATTAATTTTACCTTTTTTAAATCCTGCATCATTTTGATGCTCTACTTCTTCTTCACAACAAATCTCTAAGACCTTTAAAAGATCATAGGAAATAGAATGTGTATATAAATATTCTATTTGTTCTTGGTAATGCTTCTCTACAAAAGTTTCTACTGCTTGTATAGTAACACAAAAAAATCTATAGCCAAAAACTGCGGAAAAAAAACCTAAACTAAAGCCTAAAACTCTCCATATTAATAACAATTTACTTTTATTTTGGTTTTTTAATAAATGATTCATAATGATAAGATGATTTTTTTCTGTTTGGCAGTGTTCTCTGGACATTTTTTTTATATCTTTATTCCAAAAGACACATCTGGAACCTATATATATCCAAACAGCACCAGTTTCACCTGCATGATTAGATCTCATCCACCCAATCATAGACATCGGCACAGAAATATTTGATGCCTTATAACGCTCAATTAAATCGTTGTTATTCATAAAATTTAGGATGGCTGTATTTATAGTTAATTAAAGAATTATTTATTTATCTATTGTATTTTTTATATTATTCAACACATTTTTTATACATAACAATTTTTTCTTTTTTATTGGCATGTTTTATGCAGATTTCTTTAATTCTTAGGAGCATATTTTGGAACCACTCTCGATTATCTCTGTAATTTTTCAACTGGCAAGCGCAGCACCTGAATTTGATAAGTTCCTTCAAAATGAAGTTAATAAAACTTACACAAGAACTGAAGCTATTGAGATATATAGAACAAATATGAATAAAAATTCATTTAAAGAAAAAATAAATCAATAATATTTTTAAATTTTTTAATAATTTAAACTTAACAAATTAAGCATTAATAACGTTTACTCATCTGTTATACTTGACTCATATTTTTAATTAGCAATAATCATCATATTAATTTTAGGTGTGATTTGATTTAATTCAATGCGCTGTAAATTTAAGTGGGGATAATAATTTATTCTTAAAATTCGCTGTCATTATGACAGTTTAATTACCAGCGAAAGCTGGTTAATCATTGTGGAGGATATTAAATGATTAAATCTAAAACACTTTTCAAAGTTGGAACTGGTTTAGCTGCTATAGTTTCAGCTGTAGCATTTACTTCTGCTCCAGCATTAGCTGCTAAGAAGCCTGCTATTGAAGTTGTAACACACGCAGGTGCTGGTGGTGGTACCGATGTTAACTCAAGAATGATGATGCTTCGTTCAAGAAGAGTTTTAAAACAGGATATGGTAGTTGTGAATAAAAGAGGCGGCGGTGGAGCTGCTGCAATGAATTACTTCATGACAAGACCTGCAGATGGGAACACTATTTTAACTTTTACAGTTGGTCACGCCATTACAATGGCAATGGGCAAAACTAAATTAAAAGTTGAGGATATGGCACCTATAGCAAGAGGTACAAATGATCCTCAGATATTGATGGTGAATTGTAAAACTAGCCCGTATAAAACTCCTGAAGCATTTGTAGCAGGAATGAAAAAGGGTGACAAAATTGCTTTTGGTGGAACTCATACAGGTACTATTGATCATATAACAGCATATTTGTTTGCTAAAAAACTCGGTCAGCCAATGCCTAAATATATTCCATTTAAAGGTGGTGGAGAACTTGCAACGCAAGTTGTAGCCGGCGCTGTGGACGTTGGAGTTTTAAATTTATCTGAAGCTGGTGGACCAATTGATGCAGGTGATTTATGCCCATTAGTTATCTTAGGTGATAATGCTATGGCACCAATTCCTAAAGCTAAAACTGCTAAGTCAATGGGTATTGATCTTGTTCTATCAACTACTAGAGGATTTGTTACACACGCAGGAGCTGATAAAGCAAGAGTTGCTGAGCTTGAAGCAGGTTTGTCAAAAGCTATGAAACATTCTATGTATCAAGCTTACCTTGCAAATTCTGGGTTAGATAACACTTCTCCACAACCTTCTGGTCCTTGGGGTGAGCAGATTAAGTTTATGGTTGGTGAATTTGGTCCTGCTTTAAAAGAAATGGGCTTAATTAAGTAAAAACAAATCAATTTAGATGCCCCTTTTTTGGGGCATCTGAAAGTTTTATTATGAATATTAAAATTTACTCTATACCTCTATTTCTTACGATATTCTCTATTGTAATAATTTATTTATCTCTTCAATTAGAGACTTCTCCTGAGATGATAGTGGGTGATAGTATGCAAGCTCGTTCATTTCCCATTTTTTTAATGGTTATTAATTTAATACTGGTAGGAGTACTATCATACCAATTCTCTAAAACTTACCCGAAAGAAGTCGAGCTTGAAAAATTTCCTACTTGGTCAAGTATGTTACTTTTCTTAGTCTTTTATATTTTAGTAACAATCAGTGGCGATCTATTTGTAGCGATACCTGTAATCATGTTTTTAATGGGTATGGTATGGGGACAAAAGAAATTATGGGTTAGCCTTACTAACGCTATTATAACTCCACTCTCCGTTTTTCTTCTTTTTGATTATGTTCTCCAAGTAAGATTTCCTCGGGGATGGTTAACAAATATTTATTATGGTTAGGTTAAAGTTACATGATTGAAGCATTATCAGCTATGGCATCAGTGTTTACTGATCCCTACTTATTAGTTTTAATTTTTGCCACCACTATATTAGGTGTGATTATAGGTGTATTACCTGGTTTAGGTGCAACAACAGGTGCAGCTTTGTTACTGCCATTTACCTTGACAATGGAGCCCGTGCAAGCAATAGCCGTTTTATCAACAATATACGTATCGGCCACCTTTGCAGGGTCTATTACAGCCATATTAATCAACACACCAGGAACTTCAGCAGCGGCAGCCACTACCTTCGATGGATACCCGTTAGCTCAAAAAGGGGAAGCTGGAAGAGCTCTTGGTATTGCCGTTGTATCAAGTACTATTGGGGGCGTGTTCTCTGTTATAGTTTTATGTATAGCCGCTCCCCTCCTAGCCAGGGTAGCCTATGAGTTTCGTCCACCAGAATATTTTGCCTTAACTATATTTGGATTATCAATGCTAGCTAGTATAAGTGCTGGAGGTGCTGTCAAAAATCTTATTGGTGGTATTTTTGGAGTATGGCTCTCTACAATTGGCGCTGAAAGAGTTACGGCCATAGAAAGATTTATGTTTGGAAATTACGATTTATACGAAGGCCTCTCTTTTGTTCCAGTATTTATTGGTCTCTTTGCCATCTCAGAACTACTTGTTCAATCTAAAATGGTTAATAGGGTTGTAAATGCAGTATCTTTGAAAGCCGTAAAATTACCTACAAAAGAAGACTATAAAAAAATATGGAAGACCATTGTTCGGTCTTCGGGTATAGGTACTTTTATTGGGATTCTTCCTGCAGAAGGAGCCACTGTTGCTTCAATGATTGGATACTCAGAAGCAAAAAGATGGTCTAAAAATAAAGAAGAATTTGGAAAAGGCTCTATTGAGGGAATTGCAGGTGCTGAAGCAGCTAATAATTCAGCAACAGGCGGAGCAATGGTTCCAACTATGGTTCTTGGAATACCAGGCAGTGGAACAACAGCAATAATATTAGTTGGCTTAATGGTTCATGGACTTAGACCAGGAGCTTATTTGTTTACTGAACAAGTTGAAAAAGTTTACCAAATATTTGGCTCAATGTTATTAGCTAATTTAATGTTTATGGCAATGGGTCTTTACGCAGCAAGGCTTTTTGCAAGAGTGTCATTAGTTCCAATATCAATATTATGGCCTATTGTTTTTGCGCTCTCTGTTATAGGTGCGTATGCTCTTTCTCAATCACTGATTGATGTATGGATAGCTTTGATTTTTGGTGTGATAGGCTTTTTTGCAAGAAGACATGGGTTTGCTGTTGCGCCAATAGCCGTTGGTTTGATTTTAGGAGAAATGGTAGAGACTAACCTTCAACATTCTTTAAAAATGTATGATGGTCAATGGTGGATGATATTTGCCCAACCGCTAGCTTTATTTTTTCTTGTATTAGCTTTTTTAGGACTTTGTGGACCTTATTTATATAGTTTGATTGTAAAGCGTAAGGACTAAAAACTATTTAAATAACCACTCATCTTTATAGAATTCCAAACAAGATTTAATGCTATTAAAGTTAATATTGTATTAAGAACAAGCTTAAAGTATTTTTTGCCAAACTTTATTAGTATTTTTTTGCCAATTATAGTTCCAATAAAACCACTTATGATCATACCAGCAATGAGAAAAAAATATTCTGCATACGCAAACCCTACAAATCCAAAAATAACCACTTTTGCTGAGTGTTGGATTGTCATTAATGCTGAATGAGTTGCTAAATGCTTAACTGGTTCTAGCTTCATAGTTTTAACCATACCCGCAACCAATGTACCAGAGGCTCCAAAAAACATTGTACAAAAACCAGAAAAAACTCCACCTAAGGTTATGTGACTAGCACCAACAGCTGGAATTTTACCAAAGACAGACCATAAGATAAAAACAGCTACAATTAATTGAAGTAACCAAGGTTCAATTTGTACAAAAAATGTACCACCCAGGAAAGATCCTAATATTGTTCCTAGACTAAAAGGAATAATGACATCTTTTTTAATATCTTTTAAAAAAATCATTGTTCTGCCAAAGTTAGAACCAATTTGTACAATCCCATGAATAGGCAGTAAGGCAAAAGGAGGAAGCTTAATTGCAAGCAAACCTATTAAAACAGCACCTCCTCCAATACCAAAAGCTGAGGTTATAAAAGACGTAACCATACTCGCAAAAATTAAAAAATAAAAAGTAAATTCAGAGAGATCAGCTGGGATATCTATCATTCTCAATCCTTTTGAGCATGAGGTGGAGGAGCAAAATAACGGGGCATTTCTCCAACTGAATGGACGTTTACTTCTAAAAGAACAGGTCCTAAAAAATTCAAAGCTTGTTTTAACTTTTCTTCTAAATCGTCTGCGTGATCAATTCTAGAATATTTAATTTTAGCTGCTTTTGCTAATTCTTCAAAGTTTGGTCCAATCAGGTCGGCATAAAATTTTCTTCCTCCATACATACTTTCTTGAATGTGTTTTATCACTCCATAACCCTGATCATTCATGACAAGGAAAACCACATCACAATTAGTTTCTACTGCAGTCCACAAGTCTGGAAGATTCAACATAAAACCACCATCACCACACATTGCGATAGTCTTATTACCCTTACAACCTATTGATGCTCCTATAGCAAGTGCCATTCCCGGACCAATAGCAGCACCCACTGGATAAATATTTTGTTGTGGTTCATTGATAAACATAGATCTATTACCCCACATACTATTGGATATAGTTACATCTCTAACCCACATACCATTTTCTGGTAAAACCTTTCTGACAATTTCTGGAAAATCTTTGTATGCTCCAAGATTGCTCTTATAATCCTCTAAGATTTTATTTTTTAATTGAGAGATCTCATTCTCCCATTCTTTATCTAGAGTTAATTGGTTTGATAATCTATTAGATAATTCATCTAAAACTTTCTGCGCATCACCACAGTGGAATTTTTTAGTTTTATAAGTCCTATTTTTGGCTTTAGGATCAATATCAATCTGAATAATGTTATTAGGCAGTTTTAGAGACATATCCCTAGTTTCATGACCTCTTAATCTACTACCAGCAACTATCATTAAGTCTACTGTTTTATAAAATTCTTCTATTAGTGGTACCGCATTAAAAGCACCTAAGCTCATATGATTACTCTCAGATATTACACCTCTACCCAGTGTGCTAGTAACTATTGCAAATCCCATATTTATAAATTTTTTTACTTCCTCTCTAGCAAACTTACATCCATTTCCTACCCAAAGCATTTTTCTTTTTGAGTTCTTAATTATGGTTTCAATTTCGTCTAAAGATGCTTCTTCTCCAAGTTTTAAATCTATCGATGGTATTTTGATTTGTTCAAGGTTTTTGGGTTTTGATACAACTGTTCTTTGAATATCAATAGGTATTTCAATTGATACCGGTCCTTTAGGCGGGGTTAAAGATATCTTGACTGCATCTAATAATTTTGAGAGGACATTTTCCGCATCATCAATTCTAATAGCCGCTTTGGATATTGATTTTAGCATTCCCAGCTGATTTGAAACATCATGAACCGTTCCTTGATTTTTATCTAAGTTTTCTGTTGCAGTTTGACCGGTAAAGTGAAGAACCGCTGATCCAGAAAACCTTGCTTCGACAATTGCTCCAGCAATATTTGCTGCTCCTGGACCAGTACTTGTAAAAACAACGCCAAGTCCATTATGGGCTCTAGCGTATCCATCAGCCATATGACCTGCGCCCATTTCTCCTCTTGCTGGGATCATTTTAATATAATTTCGCCTTCCAATTGCGTCTAACATTGGGATGTTATGAACAGAAACAACGCCAAAAACATCTTCAACTCCCAAACAATGCAAAAACTCTGCAACTAAATCGCCCACATTATATTCAGACATTTTTACCCCCTTTTGACTTAACATGTTAAAAATCTTATATTAATTTTTCAATTTGTTAAAATTAAATTATGATTGTCTTCTTATGGAAAAAACATTAAGTGCGAATAAAATTAAGAGTTGGCTTTCAGACAATAAAGAGATCTCATTTATTGATGTTAGAGAAATTGGACAACACACTGAAGGTCATCCATTTTTTTCTATCTCGGTTCCATACAGTATATTTGAATATAGACTTTTAGAGCTTTTACCTAATAAAAATGTCAGAGTTGTATTGTTCGATAATAATGACGGTATTGCTAACTTAGCTGCAAAACAAGCCAAACTCATAGGTTATAAGAATATTTTTATTTTAGAAAATGGTATAGATGGTTGGTTAAATGCAGGTTTTGAATTATTCGACGGAATCAATGTGCCAAGCAAAAGTTTTGGTGAACTTGTTGAGCATAAGTACAATACACCATCAATAAACTCAAATGAGTTGTTTAATAAACAAAAACAAAAAAAAGATCTCATTATTTTAGATGGGCGGCCATTTGAGGAATATGAAAAAATGAGTATCCCAGGAAGTATTTGTTGTCCTAACGCAGAAATTCCATATAAAATATCTTCTTTAGTCAAAAATACTAAAACAGAAATTATTGTTAATTGTGCTGGTAGAACAAGGTCCATTATTGGAGCCCAAGCTCTTATTAATTTTGGTGTTGAAAACAAAGTTTATGCTTTGGAAAATGGAACGCAAGGATGGTTTTTGTCTGATTTAAAATTAGACCATGGAAAAAAAAACTACCTAGATATACAACCAAATGAAGAAGAGATTAAAAAATTAAACTCTAAGATAAAGTCCTTACTAATTGACAATGAAATTGAAATTATAAATTTAAAAAAAGCAAATGATCTAATTAGTAAAAAGGATAGGTCTACATTTATTTTTGATGTTACAACAAAAAAATCACTTAAAGATAAGGTCAGTTTTATAAAAAATGTTCCAGGAGGACAATTAGTTCAGGCAACAGATAATTTTGTTGGAGTATTAAATTCACAAATAATACTTTTGGACGAAGGTGACCTTGTAAGATCAGGCATAACCGCACTATGGTTGAAAAAATTAAACTTTGATTGCTATGTCCTTGATGTAAAGCATGAAGAAATAAAAAACTTAAACTTTAAAAATAATAAAGAATACGAAAGTCAAACTGCTCAAAAACTAACTCTAAATGAGTTAAAAAACATGAGAAATATCTTGATCTTTGATATTAGAAATAGCGTTGACTTCTGCAAATCAAGATTAAAACAATCTACTTGGTTAAACCGGTGTAATCTCAAAGACTATAATAATTTAATCAAGAAAAACGTTATCTTAGTTTGTGATGATTTACATAAGTTAAGCCTAATCCAAAAAGATCTAAATATTAAATTTCCAGATATTGATATTAAAGTTTATTATTGGGATGAAATAGATAAGGATAAATTTTCAGAGTATTTTGATACAAGTGAAATTCAGATGAACAAAAACTTTATTGACTTTAATTTTCATACTTATTTACGTCATAACGGAAATAAGGAACATGCTACACAGTATTTAAAATGGGAAACAGGTTTGTTGAATAGAATGGATAAGGAGGAAACAAGTTTTTTTAAATATTTTTAAAGTAAAATGTAATTCTTTAATTTCAAAGAATTACATTGCTTGTATGTTTGATCTCTTAATATTATCTAAATTGGCACCTTCTATTCTTAACAGTCTTACTGGGTCTTTACGAACAGGAGAATGTACATGACCTACTCCATAAAAATGAACGTCTCCGGCTTTCATTGTATATGTTTTCTTAGGTTTAACAAAAATTATATCATCAACTGATCTTTCTTTAATTATCTCCCAATCAGTCATCTCTGTTTCTCCTGAGGCTTGACCATAAATAGCCCAACTCGATCCATGATCATGAGGTGATCCTATTGCTTCTGTACTATAAACATGACCACAAACACAAAAACCTGTTTCCTTATCTTCATAAAGTATCTGCCTTGGGTGCTCTCCATTTTGTCTATCTGGAAGATTTTCTGATATGAAGTTTTGATCCATAAGAGCCTTTGAGACAAAATAACATATCTTATCCGAGCCATTGGGAAGTGATTCCTGTAAAATAGCATCTTTTATATCTATAATCAGGTCATTTAAAGAATAAGGCATAATTCCCTCCAGAAAATTTTAAACTTTTTATTAAAGGCCCCAGTTTAGTGCAATGGGGTTATACTTACTTGCTAGCTTAATTAATCCTTCTCTTGTATTAGCTTCTAATGGGGGAATTGGATGTCTACAAAAATCAGATTTTATAACTCCACCCTCCTTCATTATAGCTTTAGCGGCTCTGAAACCACATTGCCTGTTTTCATAATTAATTAATGGAAGTATTTCATTGTATTTATTTTCAGCCATATCAATTTTTCCATCAAGAAAATCTAAGACTATTGGCCTTATTAAATCAGGTATCATTGCTGAACTCATGTTTCCCGTGGCTCCAGCTTCTAAATCAGCAAATAGAGTGATACCTTCTTCACCATCAAAAGGACCTTCAATGACATCTCCACCCTCTTTTACAAGAACTCTTAATTTAGCAGCTGCTTGAGCACATTCGATTTTAAAGCATTTGACCATCTCAATCTCTTTCGCCATTTTTACTAAAAGAGGAACTGGTAATTCAACTCCTGATAATGGTGCATCTTGAACCATTATGGTGACGCCAGCTTCACCAACTTTTGCAAACTGCTCAAATGTCTGCTGTGGAGTTCCCTTCATTAGTGCTCCGTGATATGGAGCCATCATCATCAGCATTTCTCCACCTAGAGATTTAACTAATTTAGCCCTTGATAATGCAATGTCGGTAGAGAAATGACTAACGGTAGTAATAACGGGAACTCTACCATCAACATGCTCAATACATAATTTTGTTAGAATTTCTCTTTCCTCATCTGACAACAAAAATTGTTCTGAATAGTTAGCAAGGATGCATATTCCATCTACATTTTGGTCAATCATACAGTCAATTACTCTCTTCATTCCTTCTTTGTCAATTTCACCATTCGGCATGAAAGGAGTTGGAGCGACAGGCCAACAACCTTTAAATATATTATTAGCCATTTTTAACCCTCTTATTATTCTTAAAAAACTTATGATAATTAAATATTTTTATTTTGCCAAGTATCAACCGTAACGCCCTCTTCTCTAAGTTTGTTTTTCTGAATTTTCCCTGTTTGTGTTTTAGGAAACTCTTTCATAATTCTTAAATATTTAGGTACAGAAAACTTTGCTAAATTTCTTTTTGCAGTATTAATTAAATCTTCAAAATTTATTGAAATATCTGTGTTTGTCATTAATGAAACCATCACCTCATCTTCCATGCCTTCACCACCCTCTGCAGGAATTGCATAAGCCGCTGCTTCAGTAATATATGGTATCTCTAAAAAAGCTTGTTCTACTTCATAGGAAGAAATGTTTTCACCTCTTCTACGAATACAATCTTTTATTCTATCAACAAATATAAAATGTCCAGAGGCCTCCCTTATTCCTGCATCACCTGTATGGAACCAAAAATTTCTCCAGCTTTCTATAGTTTTATCCGGCATTCCCATATATCCAGACATGAACCCAAATGGTTGTTTAGGCCTTACCATAATTTCACCAACTTTTCCATCTTCTACTGGGATATCTTGATCAGGGTCTCTTATTTCAACTTCGAAGTATTTTTCATATACTTTTCCACACTTCCCTGCACCAATTTCATTTTTTAGGCCGTATATAGGAATATTGACTTCTGTCATTCCATACAAAGGCAAGACATCTTTTACACCAAACCTTTCTCTAAATATTCTCTCTGGTTCACTGGGTAAGGGTGCTGATCCAATCATAATAAGTTCATGATCTTTGTCATATTTAGATGGAGGTTGAGACACTACAAATGCAGCAATTGCGCCTAACATGTTTGTATGAGTTATTCGATACTTCCTTATATCATTTAGCCAGTTAGAGGCCGAAAACTTGTTTCTTATGATTGCTCTAGCGCCTGTCATAAAACACGCTAAGAGCTGCATAAATAACCCATTGGCATGAAATAAAGGAAGCGAAATATAAAAATTATGATGATGTTTTAGATTATAATTTTCTATTGTTCCTATAGCAAATAAAACACAATGAGCGTTTGGCATCATAACACCTTTTGAAGGACCAGATGTGCCACTTGTAAACATTGCACAAACATTATCGCTTAGTTTGCCAAATTTTATTTCATTTTCATTAAACAAATCTTCGGTAGATAAATCTTCACAATTAAAAACAATCACCTCTAGTTTTTTTTCCTTAGTTACCCCCAAAACTTTATGGTAAAAATAATCTTCAACTATTATGTATTTAGATTGAGAAATTTGTATTTGGTGTGATAATCCGTTCCCTTTTATTGCGGTGTTTAATGCAACAAAAATTAATCCAAGAAAATTAGAAGCAATCCAGTATAAGATGAACTCTTTAGGGTCTTGGATAAAAACGGTAACAGTTTCACCTCTTTTTAATCCTATTTTCTTTAAAATATTAGCTTTTTGTAGAGACTTTATTTTTAAATCGTTATATGTCCACTCAGGACCATCAATAAATTTAATAATTTTTAAATTTGGATGGCTTGAAGATTGTTTTAATATGATTTCAGAAACTCTCCAATGAATTGGATTTTTTATATTAGGGTATAAAAATGAGCTATGTTTATTCATAAGTTTTTGAACCACTCTCCAATAAAAATTATAATTTCATCAAATAAGAATAGACTTTTGAGTTGAGTTCTTTAGGTTTTTCAGATTGAAGAAAATGACCACTTTCAACCACGTGTGTGTCACATTTTTTTATCAACTGAACAAATTTTAAACCAGATTTTATTGGGGTCATTTGATCATTTCTAGCTAAAACAGCAAGAGCTGGTGTTTCAATACTTTTAGCAGCTTCTAAACCATCCTTATAATTATTACATGCATGTAAATCATAATTTAAACTCTTTGGCTTGTTCATACCCATGACATTATTAGCTTCACCATAGTGAGAGTGACCTGGCCAATTGTTTACAGACATATCTCCGTCTATTCCGTGTCCCCATGTCACCATCATATTTGAAGCTTTACGTTCATTAGTCAAAGATAAATCCAATAAATATTGATTAACTGGGATTTCATTTGAACCTGCTACAAATATAATGCCACTAAGTATTTCAGGATAAAGTCTATTAAGTTCTAAGGCTACTAAACATCCTTGAGAATGACCTAAAACAACTAATTTTTTAACCTTCAAATAAATTAATAAGTCATGAATCCAATCAGCATTTTCTTTTATTGATTTGCAAGGCGTTCCTTCAGATAAACCGTGAGCAGGCATATCAGGTACTATTACAGAATACCCTTTGTAAGCAAAAAATCTTGCCTGTTGAACAAAACTTAAATGATTTTGACCTGCTCCATGAAGAAAGCATATTGTGGTTTTGCTATTATCTAATTTTTTCCCTCCAGTGCCAACATACGTATCAGCTCCTTTAAAATTTATTAACATCTAGCACCCAATTTTTTTACAGCTTTAAAACCTTTTTCAAAATCTTTTTTAATATCATTAATATCCTCAAGGCCCACAGAAAGTCTAATCATATCGTCAGTCAGACCACCTTCTTTCATTGCTTCAGCGCTTAAGTGGGAATGTGTTGTGCTCCCAGGATGAATTAGAAGTGTTTTGGCATCACCTACATTTGCAAGGTGTGAAGCTAATTGAACAGACTCAATAAAAACTTGTCCAGCTTCTCGGCCTCCTTTAATACCAAAAACAATTATTGACCCAGAACCTTTGGGCAATATTTTCTTTGCAACCTCATGGTCTGGATGCGTCTTCAAGTCAGGATGCTTTACCCATGCTACTTCTTCATGGTTTTGAAGAAAATCTAGCATTTCATGAGTATTTTCAATATGTTTTTTCATTCTCAATGGTAACGTTTCTATCCCTTGCATAAGGTAAAAAGCATTAGTTGGTGACAAAGAGGGACCAAAATTATACATTCCCTCAGCTCTTATTTTAGCTATTAAAGCAGAAGGACCAAATTCTTCCCAAAAACTTATTCCACCGAGTGCAAAATGTGGACCTGAAATAGTTGGAAATTTATCTCTGTCCCCCCAATCAAAGTTTCCGCCATTGACAACAGCTCCTCCTATAGCAATACCATGTCCACCTAACCATTTTGTTAGAGAATGGATCACAATGTTAGCTCCATATTTAAATGGTTGCATCAAATATGGTGTATTAAAAGTGGCATCAAGCACTAGAGGCACATTGTACTTTTTACATATATCAGCAATGGTTGGGACATCCATTATATCTAACCCAGGATTTCCTATGACTTCTCCAAAGACCATCTTTGTGTTAGGTTTAATAGCTTTTTCAATTGCTTCTGGGTCGTTTGGGTTTACAAAATCTGTGTTAACTCCAAATCTCGGCATTGTATGTTGAAGTAAGTTAATATTAGCTCCATACATTTTACTTGAAGCAACAATATGATCTCCACTGCTACAAATTGTAGAAACAACTAAATGCATAGCAGCCATACCACTAGAGCAAGCAACTGCGCTTGCACCTCCTTCTAAGGCAGCTAATCTTTGTTCTAGTGCTGCAACTGTTGGATTTGAAATTCTTGTATAAAGATGTCCTCCAACCTCCATATTATACAATGAAGCAGCTTCTTCTGTGCTGTTGAAAACATATGACGTTGTCTGATAAATTGGTACTGCTCGAGATCCAGTTTCTTTATCAGGAATGTGCCCTGCATGCAAAGAGAGTGTATCAAACTTATAATTTTCACTCATTAGGATTCCTTTAGAAAAAATTCTTAATTCAATAATATAGCTTATTTTTTATCATTAAGTAAAAATAAATTAATCAGTTTTTCTTAGGTCCTTCCGAATAATTTTTCCAGTTGTTGTCATTGGTAATTCATCAACAAACTCTATTACACGAGGGTATTCATGATATGCTAATTTTGACTTCACATCGTTTTGAATTACTTTTTTAAGTTTACTGTTTTGAGTTGAAACATTTTTTTTATCTCTTGGGACAATAAAGGCTTTAATTATATTTCCTCTTATAGTATCGGGAACTCCAACAACTGCAACCATCTCAACATTAATATTAGACATAATACAATCTTCGACCTCACTTGGCCCCACTCTATAACCAGCAGTGTTTATAATATCATCTTCACGTCCTTTAAAATAAAAATATCCTTCATCATCTTTAAATGCAAAATCACCTGTAAACAGCCAGCCATTAACAATTTTTTTTTGTGTTTCTTTTTCATTTTCCCAATATCTTAGAAACGCAACTGGTGTGTTATATCTAACTACTATTTCACCATCTATTCCTGGTTCATTTATAAACTCACCTTTTGTGTCAATTATTTTTACTTCTTGACCAGGTACAGGTTTACCAATTGACCCCTGTTTTCTTGGCATTAAGGCACCACTATTAGATATGGTTAAATTACATTCTGTCTGACCATAAAATTCATTTATTCCAACACCTAGTACATCTTTACCCCATTCTAGTAAATCTTCTCCCAACGCCTCTCCACCTGAACCAACAGTTCTTAAGTTCAGCTTCATATTTCTCTTTGTTGGATTAAATGCCTTCATCAATTTTAAAGCTGTGGGAGGTAAAAAAGTATTTTTAATTTTTAGTTTAGATAGCAAGTCAAAGGTAAATTCAGGGTCAAATTTTTGTGACCTATAACTTACAACAGGAATGCCAAAATGCCACGAAGGAAGCAAGACATCAAATAAACCACCTATCCAAGCCCAGTCAGCAGGAGTCCAAAAAAGATCAACTACTGGTTCAGAAGAAGATAAAAATTCATGAGGAAGTTCTACACCAGGTATATGTCCCAATAATGATTGATGTGGAAGTAATGCCCCTTTGGGCCCTCCTGTCGTGCCCGAAGTATATATAATTAAAGCTGGGTCGTCGGCTTTTGTTTTTTTAGTAAAATAATTATCAGAAGATTTTTCTAACAATTTACTGAAGCTAAGGATATTTCCTTTGTTATTTTTTTGATCAATACAAATAATAAATTTTAAGTTTGGTAATTTTGAAAAAATTTCTTCTATTTTTAGCAGACCAATTTGATCACAAATAACTATTGATGCTTTTGAGTTTTGCAATCTATAGAATAACGCATCAGTACCAAACAAATTAAAAAGGGGAATTGATATTTTTCTAGATTTAAAGCAAGCCATGTGAGCGATGGCAGTTTCTGGGCATTGACCTAAAACTATACCTACTCTAGCGTCACAAGGTACATTTAATCCGTCAAAAGCATTAGCCAATTTATTAGCTGACCTTCTAATATCTAAAAAAGACCAATTTTCTAAATTACCATCATTTAAAAAGTTAATTAAAGCCGTTCTATGACTATATTCATCCCTATCAATAGTGTCTGAAGCAATATTATAAAATTGTGGTATGTCCCATCTAAAATTAGAATATAAATCGTCATAATTGATAGATCTTAAAAGCATTTAATCTAATTACCTTTCTATAAAATAATTCTTATCACTTGTTAAAGCCCTTTAAATTAATTAAATTATAAACAAGTTAATTTATTATGAGACAATATTGAATTTTATTAACACCATTAAATTAGACGATTGTTTTACAAAGGACAATGATTTAGCACTCATGAATGGAGTTCAGGCCCTTGTACGTCTTTTAATTGAACAAGCAAAACTTGATAAAGATAATGGTTTGTCAACCAAAGGTTATGTGAGTGGATACCCAGGCTCACCACTCGGAACCCTGGACCTAGAACTTGGAAGAGCTAGAAAACATTTAGATTTAAATAATATAGTTTTTCAACCAGCTGTTAATGAAGAGCTAGCAGCAACAGCTGCATGGGGCACTCAAATGCTTGGTCTTTATGATAGACCAGAAATAGATGGTGTTTTTTCTATGTGGTATGGTAAAGGTCCAGGCCTCGATAGAGCAATGGATGCACTAAGACATGCTAATATGGGTGGTGTTGCATTAAAAGGAGGCATGGTTCTAGCTGTTGCAGATGATCCAATAGGAAAAAGTTCAACGTTAGCATATCAATCTGAACAGTCTCTCATTTCTGCAGGTATTCCTGTTTTCTATCCTGCAAATGTTGATGAAGTTATACCGATGGGTTTGCAAGCTTTTGCTTTATCTCGTCATGCAGGAATATGTGTTGCTCTCAAAATCACAAGTGATACTGCAGACTCTAATGCCGTTATTGATCTAAGTAAATTAAGGCCTACTTTTTCAAATTTGGATAACCCAACAAATGTTCATGTTAATAGACACGATCCAGCATTAGATAGAGAAGCGGCTCTTATCAAAAGAAGAGTTCCTGCAGCTAAAAATTTTATCAAACATAATAAAATTAACAAATCTATATTTTACCCTGAGAAAAAAAAACTTGGCATTATAGCTGTTGGCAAGGCAGCTACAGAGACAATGGATGCACTTGACAAAATTGGGATTAATGAACCAGAAAAAAGCGGAATAGGGCTTTTCGCATGTAAAGTTCCTTGGCCACTAATTCATGATGAAATAAAAAATTTCTCAGATGGATTTAAAGAAATTTTAGTAATTGAAGAAAAAGCATCTATAGTTGAAGAACAAGTTGCGCATATCCTTTTTAATTCTAAAACCAGGCCTTTATTATCTGGTAAAACAGATGGTTTTACTAATGATGAGCTAGTCCCAAAGGTTTCAGAATTATCAAGTGATATCATATCAGATTGTCTTTTAAAAAAAATTATAGATAACAATAATGATTTTGATATTCCAAAGGTAAAATCTGAAACATTGGGAAATAATTTACCACCTATTGTATCAAGAACACCTTGGTATTGTGCAGGATGTCCTCACAACTCCGGAACCAAAACACCCGATGATGAGGTTGTAGGGATAGGCATTGGTTGTCATTCTATAGGATATTTTTTGCATCCAGAAAAATTAACAAACTTCAGCCAAATGGGTGGAGAAGGTGGACATTGGATAGGACGAGCACCTTTCTCAAACCAAAAACATACTTTTCAAAATATTGGTGATGGAACTTATGCGCACTCGGGTTCTCTTGCAATAAGAGCGGCCGTGTCTGCAAATGTTAATATTACTTTCAAAATTTTGTATAATGATGCTGTAGCTATGACAGGTGGCCAAAAAGCGATTGGAGGTGCTACACCATGGGATATATCTAAACAATTATCTGCAGAAGGGGTTAAAAAAATCTTTGTAGTATCGGACGAGCCTGAACAATTCAGGGATACTAGATTATTTGCAGACAAAGTTGGTATTTTTCATAGAGATGAACTCATTAATATCCAAAAAGAAGTTCGCAATATAACTGGTGTAACTGCAATAATATACGTTCAAACTTGTGCTACTGAGCTGCGAAGAAGGCGTAAAAGAGGGTTTATAAAAGACAGAGAAATAAAGATGTATATCAACCCAGATGTTTGTGAGGGTTGTGGAGATTGTGCTGAGAAATCTAATTGTGTTGCAGTAAAGCCCTTCAATCACTTTGAGGGAGTAAAAAGACAAATTGATCAAAGTGTATGTAATAAAGATTATTCATGTAAAAAAGGGTTCTGCCCCAGTTTCATTGGTGTTAATTCCGTTGATATATCTCAGCCTTCCAAAAAAATATTTCCAGATCTTCCTAAAAGTTTTAGTAACTTAACTAATCCGAAACCAAACCTTAGGAAAATCAAAAATATTATAATGGCTGGAATTGGAGGCACAGGTATATCAACTGTTGCTGCTATAATAGTCATGGCTGCAAGAATTGATAAATTATATGCGCAATCGATGAACTTTACCGGATTAGCTCAGAAAAATGGAGCTGTTACCAGCCAAATAAGAGTTAGTCGTGAAAAATCCTTGTACTTCAGATCAGCTAGACTTCCAAATGAAACTGCCGATTTGCTTCTAGGCTGTGATGCAGTAGTTTCTGTTTCACCCTCAATTACAAGAACTCTCAACCCAAATAAAACTGTAGCTATTGTTAACGGAAGAGTTGAGCCGGTAGGCGTGGCAGGTGTACATATAGGAACAGTTGTTGACGATAGTCTACTAAAAAAACACCTTGAAAATCATTTAGCACTAGAAAATTTACAATTCATAGACATATCAAAATTAGCAGAAACCTTGGTTGGTGATACTGTATTTGCCAACATAATGATGCTAGGAATTGCAGCACAAAAAAATCTTATTCCAATAAATATTAATTCACTTCAAAAAGCTATAGAACTAAATGGTGTTGCCGTTGAACAAAACCTTAAAGCATTTAACTGGGGCAGATTATTATCTGAACACCCTCAAGAGGTTTTTAATGCCGCTAAAATTGATGAAAATATTGATAAAGAAAAAACTATAGATTCATATAATGAAAAATTTTATAAAACTCTTGAACATTTTCAAGACAAACAATATGCAGATTTATTTCTTTCTAAAGTTAATAAAATTATGAATTTAGAAAAGAATATAAGTAAATTCCAAAAAAATCTTCCCTTAACTAGAAAAATTGCACTAACTCTATTTAGAATAATGAGATATAAAGATGAATATGAAGTAGCTAGACTTCATACCTCTGGTGATTTTGCTCAAGATTTTTTAAATAAAAATAAAGGTGGAAAGTTAGAGTTTTATTTAGCTCCTCCCCTTTTCTCTCAAAAAGATCCTGAGACAGGACATTTAAAAAAGAAACGTTTTGGACCTTGGGTTTTTAATGTTTTTAAACTTTTATCTAAATTTAAATTGCTTAGAGGATCTAAACTTGATGTCTTTGGATATACTGAAGAGAGAAAAAGAGAGAGAAAATTAATAGATAAAATCTTTTTTACTGTGGATAAAATATCTGAAGTCCTTAATGAAGAAAATCATAATAAAATTATCGATTTTTTAGATATTCCTTTGTCAATCAAGGGATATGGTCACGTAAAAGAAAAAAATATGGATGAGGCTGAAGCGAAGTGGGACCCAACACTTGATAAAATTATTAGTAATAATAAATTAAAGAAGTTAGCTAGTTAATCTCCTTTGTTTTTTCCCTTAACTTAAATTTTTGTATTTTACCAGTGCTTGTTTTAGGTAGTTCAGTAAAGACAAAGAAACGCGGCACCTTAAAACCAGCCAGTTGAGCTTTACAATGATTTTTTAATTCTGTTTCATCAACCACCGATCCATTGCTAAGCTCTACAAAAGCACATGGCGTCTCTCCCCACTTTTCATCATCTTTAGCAACAACAGCTACAGCAACAACATCAGGGTGCTTATATAAAGCATCTTCTACTTCAATAGATGAAATGTTCTCACCTCCAGAAATTATAATGTCTTTTGATCTATCTTTAAGTTGTATGTAGCCATCTTCATGCCAAACACCAAGGTCACCTGTATGAAACCAGCCTCCTTCAAATGCCTCATTGGTAGCTTTTTTGTTTTTAAAATATCCTTTCATCGTGATGTTTCCTTTTACAAGCACTTCACCTAAAGTACTTCCATCTTTAGGAACATCTTTGTTTGTTTTGGTATCTATAATCTTCATATTCTCTTGAACAGAATAGACCACTCCCTGTCTAGCTTTGAGTTTTGCCTGTTCGGATGCTTCTAACTCACTCCATTCAGGGTGCCAGGCACATACGACGGCAGGCCCATAAATTTCGGTTAATCCATAAACATGAATTACTTCTATTCCACATGAGGCCATTTTGCTTAACACAGCTTCAGGAGGAGGAGCTCCAGCTGTCATCATTTTAATTTCTGTTTTAAGAGAAATATTATTTTGTATTAGATAATCTGCAACCATTTGCATAACTATTGGCGCTCCACATAAATGAGTAATTTTATGTTTTTGGAAAGCTTTAACAATTTCTTCTCCTGATGGCTGTCTGAGGCATACATGAGTTCCTGCTCTTTCTGTAATTGTCCATGGAAAGCACCAACCGTTGCAATGAAACATTGGTAAAGTCCATAAATATTTGGAATGCATAGGAAGGTCCCATGTAAGAGTGTTGCCAATGGCGTTTAAATATGCACCTCGGTGATGATAAACCACACCTTTTGGATTTCCCGTAGTTCCAGATGTGTAATTTAAGGCTATTGAATTCCATTCATCATCAGGCAAAGTATGTTCTATTTTAATATTAATGAGTTTTTGTATTTCTGTTTCATAGTCCAAACAATTATGTTGATTAGCAAAATCAGACCTTTTATTTCCTGCGATTTTATCGACGAATTCTACTAAAATTGGAGGGTTGGGTAGGCTTTCAAAAGCTTTTTCAACTATCAAACTATATTCAGAATCATAAATAAATAACTTAGCTTCGCCATGATCAAGAATAAAATTAACTGTTTTACTGTCTAGTCTTGTATTAATGGCATTTAAAACACAGCTAACCTTAGGTATTCCAAAATGGCATTCCCACATTACAGGAATGTTGGGGAGCATTACAGCGACAGTAGATCCATGATGAATATTTTTTTGTTTTACAAAGTTTGCCAAAGCGTCGCAACGAGCGGAGGCTTGTTCATAATTAATTTTATAGTCTTTATATTCTATAGCTATTTGGTTTGGATAAGTTTTCCTTGTTCTTTCAAGAAATGATAAGGGACTTAAAGCTGCAAAATTAGCTTGATTTTTAATTAAACCATCTTCAGATATAGTCATAGTTGCTTTCCTCCTATTATTATTCATAATAGTAAGGCTAAGTTTTATCAACTATGAAAAAATCCGGAGTTTAGAATGGCTTACATGTCTCCATTACAGGATACAAAATTTGTTTTAGAAAATCTTTTACCTCCTCATATAGATCTAGATGATTCTACCATAGAAGCTGTTCTATCAGAGGCTGGTAAGTTGGCTGATAATCATTTGGCTCCACTGAATCACTTTGGTGATAAAAATAACCCAGTTCTTAGACAAGATAATGAAGTTCAAACTCCAGAAGGGTTTAGTGAGGCTTTTTCAAGAATTGCAGAAGGCGGCTGGATTGGTGTTGCTAGTGAAACCGATTATGAAGGAATGGGTCTTCCAGGAAGAATGAGTGCCGCCATTAATGAATATTGGCACGGCGCCAACATGTCTTTTGCGTTATGTAGCCTTCTAACTCAAGGCTTAATTGATGCCTTTACTTTGGTAGGAACTGATGAAGAAAAGAAAACATACCTGCCAAAATTTAATTCTGGCGCCTGGACAGGAACTATGAATTTAACAGAACCTCAATCTGGGACAGACTTGGCAACTATAAAAACAAAGGCAAAACACGATGGTCAGAACTGGAGAATACAAGGACAAAAAATTTATATTACATATGGTGAACATGATATGTCTGAAAATATTATTCACCTTGTTCTTGCAAGAACTGAAGGAGCACCTGAGGGTATTAAAGGAATATCGACTTTTATAATACCTAAATATTTAAAAGATGAAAATGGTAACTACACTATAAGAAATGATCTTAAATGCATTTCGATTGAACATAAAATGGGAATAAAGGCAAGCCCAACTGCTGTTATGTCCTATGGTGAAAATGAAGGCGCTATTGGTTATATGTTAGGAGAAGAAGGTCGCGGCATTGAGTACATGTTCATAATGATGAATAGAGCAAGATTTGATGTTGGTCTTCAAGGAATGGCGATATCAGAGGCGGCACGTCAAAAAGCCCTAGAATATGCTAATACCAGAATACAAGGCACTCCTATTAATAGAGTTAAAGGTACGCCTATTATTGGGCATGGAGACGTAAAAAGACTACTTTTATCAATGAGAAGCCTGACTGAAGCAATGAGAGCTTTAATATTAGTTTCCTCCGAAATAATGGAAAGAGCTCATTCTGGAAATGACAACTGTAAAATGAAAGAAGGTTTTTTAATTCCAATCATAAAAGGATGGTCTACCGAATTGGCTCAAGAAGTTACAAGTAACGGTGTACAAATTCATGGCGGTATGGGCTTTATTGAAGAAACTGGAGCTGCTCAATACATGCGGGATGCAAGAATTCTTCCTATTTATGAGGGTACTAACGCCATTCAGGCTAATGATTTCATGTTTAGGAAAACTATAAGAGATAATGGAGAAATTGCTCAACAGATTGTTAATGAGATAAATGTAGATTGTAAAGATAACAATGAGATGAAAGATGCTATAAATTTGGCATCAGAAACTTTAGATTTCATTCTCGAAAATAGGGATGATCACGAGATGCTTTCATGTGTTAGCTTTGATTATTTAATGGGTTTTGGTTATCTAATAGGTGGCTGGTTAATGAATAAAGCAAAATTGAAAGCTCAAGAAAAAATATTAAAAAATTCTAAGGACCAAACCTTTTTAAAAAGTAAAGTTTTATCGTCTGAATTTTATGACCTACATATACTCCCTCGAATACAAACTCACTTTAAAATTGTTCTGAAAGGAGCGAAAGTAGTTAAATCCTCAAATGATTCTTTTGTTTAACCTTTGTTTTAATAGGCATTTACTTCTGAAAAGATACATGGTGCTCACAAAAGCCTAGAAAACATGGAAAGATAAATAATATAATTTTTATTAAAGTTTAGGTTGATTTTAATAACTTTTTGGATAGCCTATTAAATAATGTAGTGGGGGCTACTTATTCATTTTAAGTTTGATCTCTTCATTGATAATTTTATAGTTAACTAGTTTTATTAGAACGGGTTCAAATTTGTAGGTTAAAATGTCTAGCTATCCAAATACTAAAATTTACAACACTCTTCCAAAAATTTTAAGGCATAGAGCCGAAACTATTCCAAATACTGTGGCATTGCGAGATAAAGATCTTGGTATATGGAATGAGATCTCATGGAAGCATTACAATGATCAAGTTTCTTACCTGGCACTCAGCCTGGCAAAAAGAGGTTTTAAAACCGGTGATGTAATAGGTTTGATTGGAGATAATAAACCATCTTGGTTGTTTTTTGAACTTGCTGCACAGGCTGTTGGCGGAATGAGCCTGGGTATTTATAGAGATACACTTGATGAAGAAGTTGGCTACTTAATAGATGCTGCAAAAGTTAATTTTGTATACGCAGAAGATCAGGAACAAGTTGATAAAATTTTGACAATAAAGAGGCCAAAAGGTAATAAAATTAATATTTATTATGAAGATAGTCGTGGCCTTAAGGAATTAGAAGACCCAAATATAACTGACATGCTTGACTTGATAAGTGAAGGCAAAGAAATAGCCTCAAAACACCCAGACAAATATAATAAAATGATAGACCAGGTATCAGCTGATCAAGAAGCAATCTTGTGTACTACTTCAGGAACAACCTCAAACCCTAAATTAGCCATGCTACCAGGTGGAAAATTTATTGAGCATGTCCTTAGATATTTAAAAGTAGATCCTAAAAATATAAACGACGAGTATGTTTCTGTTCTACCGTTCCCTTGGATCATGGAACAAACCTACGGCGTTGGTTTTAACATTGTTGGAGGAATGAAAGTTAACTTTCCTGAAAGACCTGATACCGCAATGGATGATTTACGAGAGGTTGGCCCTACTTTTATGCTTGGAGCACCTAGACTATGGGAACAAATAGCAGCAGATATGCGTTCAAGAATATTAGATGCTCCTAAAATAACACAATGGTTATTTAATGTTATGGTTGAAAGAGGTTTAAAAGCAGTTGACCAAGGTAAAAGAGATTTTCTTGCTGATAAACTTTTATTCTCATCGTTAAAGGATAGACTAGGTTTTAGTAAAGTTACCTCCGCTGCAACCGGTGGTTCAGCAATTGGGCCGGAAACATTCAAATTTTTCTTAGCAATGGGGATACCACTTAGGCAATTATATGGTCAAACAGAATTAATGGGGGCGTACACTCTTCAAGATGTTCCCGAGGGGACAATGGATTGTGAGACCGTTGGTGTGCCTTTTCCTGATTGTGAAATCAAAATTATAGACCCTGACCCTAATGGACTTGGTGAAATCATAACAAAACATCCAAGCATGTTCTCTGGTTATTACAATAATCCAAAAGCTTATAAAGAAACTATAAAAAAGGGATGGATGCACACAGGAGATGCTGGTTATTTTGATGATCAGGGAAGGCTTAATGTTCTTGATAGAGTAAATGATATTGCGATTAAATCAGACGGGGTAAAATTTTCACCGCAAAACATTGAAAACAAACTTAAGTTTTCCCCTTACGTTGGTGAAGCTGTTGTTATTGGAGCAGAAAAACCTTATTTGACAGCCATAATTTGTATAAGGTTCTCGATTGTATCTAAATTAGCAGAAAAATGGCAGTTAGCATTTACTTCCTACACCGGTCTTGCTGCAGATAAAAAAATATATGCACTAATTGAAGAAGAAATATCAAAAGTAAACGAGCAACTACCTGATAATATCAAAATTGCAAAATTTTTATTATTGTTCAAGGAATTGGAAGCAGACGACGGCGAATTAACAAGAACAAAAAAAGTACGTAGAAGCGTTATAAATTCAAGATATAAAGATATTATTAAGGATTTATATTTAGACAAAGATACTGCCTCAATTGATACTGAATTCACTTTAGAAGACGGAAGAAAAAGTAAGATTAGCGCGACTATGGAAATAAGGCATCTAATAGATACCAAAACTTCAAAGACTACCAAAGCTAAATCTAAAGCAAACAAATCCAGTAAAGGCAAAAAGTAAATGAGCTTAGATGATTTAAAAAAAATACCATACGGCAAGACTTCTATTGAATTAAAAAATATCAGTCTCGCCTTTGGTGGCGTGAAAGCCTTAACCGATGTTTCCTTTGATATTAAAAAAGGGGAAGTTTTTGCAATTATTGGACCTAATGGAGCTGGGAAATCATCAATGTTAAATGTGATTAATGGCTTCTACAAACCCACAAGTGGGTTAATTAATTTTGCTGGAACAGATAGAAATGCAATGGAACCTGAATTTGCAGCCAAAAGTGGTATAGCAAGGACTTTCCAAAATATTGCTCTCTTTAAGGGTATGAGTACATTAGACAATTTAATGACAGGAAGACTGTTAAAACAAAAACAAAATTTTTTAATGCAAGCGCTTTATTTTGGTCCTGTTGAGAAAGAAGAGGCAGAACATCGTGAAAAGGTAGAGCGAGTAATAGACTTTTTAGATCTTCAATCTATTAGAAGAACACCTGTAGGATCACTCCCCTATGGTTTACAAAAAAGAGTAGAACTCGGACGCGCATTAGCCATGGAACCAGAAATACTACTTCTTGACGAACCAATGGCAGGTATGAATGTTGAAGAAAAACAGGATATGAGCCGATTTGTTTTGACTGTAAACAATGAGTTAAAAACAACTATAGTTTTAATAGAACATGACATGGGTGTTGTGATGGATATTTCAGATAGAATTGTTGTATTGGATTACGGAAAAAAAATAGGGTCTGGCTTGCCTGAAGAAATTAGAGATAACAAAGCAGTAATAGATGCTTATCTAGGAGTATCTGATGAGTAGGGAATTATAAAATGAGCGTAGAGTTACTTAATTTTATTGAAACAGTTCTTAATGGACTTATGTCTGGCGTGATGTACTCATTAGTTGCTTTAGGATTTGTTTTAATTTTTAAAGCATCAGGGGTTTTTAATTTTGCACAGGGCGTCTTTGCATTATTTGCAGCCTTGACTCTCGTAGGGTATCAGACAGGTCAAGTTCCTTTTGCACACGTAATCAATGAACTTTTTGGAACTAATTACCATAATTGGTATGCATCCATGCCAAACTTTTTAGCTATTATTTTGACTATGATTACGATGATCGCTCTTGCGTGGATTATTGAACGCCTTGTGCTCAAACATTTAGTAAATCAAGATCCTATTATTTTATTTATGGCTACTATTGGTTTAGCCTTTGCCTTAGAAGGTGTAGGAGACTTAATGTGGGGATCTGACGTTAAGGTTCTTGATGTAGGCATACCAAGTGGAGGATCTGTCTGGTTAGAAGAAGCCACAATAGGCTTGGCTGCTGAAGGAAGCGATTATTATGGAATGTATATTGACGTACTTAATGTATGGGCAACAGTAATAGCTGTTATTTTAGTTATTACATTAGCTCTTTTTTCACAGTATACGAAGACAGGGAGAGCTCTAAGAGCAGTTGCAGACGATCATCAAGCTGCTTTGTCAGTTGGAATATCATTAAGAACAATTTGGATACTGGTTTGGGCCATTTCTGGATTTATAGCGATGGTCGCTGGAATTATGTGGGGCACTGAATCAGGTGTTCAATTTTCATTATCACTTATTGCTCTAAAAGCATTACCAGTTTTAATACTTGGAGGATTTACTTCAATTCCAGGTGCAATAATTGGTGGCCTGCTAATTGGTGTAGGAGAAAAGTTAGCAGAAATTTATATTGGTGGTTATTTCGAGACAGGGGCGCTAGAAAATTGGTTTGCCTACGTTATGGCATTAGTATTTTTATTATTTCGTCCCCAAGGATTATTTGGCGATAAGATTATCGAGAGGGTTTAAGGCTTATGATTTACAAAGAAACAGGACAATATAAATCTTCATATAAGTCAGATCATGCTATTTTTCCTCTCATTCAGGACAAAATTGCTTTTAGCACTCTTATGTTTATAGCATTTCTTGTAATTCCTTTTGTTATTAATAGTTATTGGGAAAAGGCTATACTTGTACCTTTTTTAATTTTCTCTCTAGCTGCAATTGGTCTTAATATATTGACAGGCTACTGTGGCCAGGTTTCACTTGGCACAGGAGGCTTTATGGCCGTTGGTGCCTTTTCCACCTATAAAATTATGACCTATTTCCCTGATATGAACATTATGATAATTATATTAATTTCAGGATTAATTACTGCAGGTGTTGGTATTCTTTTTGGACTGCCTTCTCTTCGGATAAAAGGCTTTTATTTGGCAGTTGCAACTCTTGCTGCTCAATTTTTTCTTGTTTGGTTATTTAACAAAGTACCATGGTTCTATAACTACTCAGATACAGGACAAATAACTGTATCCGAGAGGCTGATGTTTGGAATACCAGTTACTGGGGCATCAGCCCCACCATACGCTACTTATCTATTTTGTTTAGTCCTTGTAGTTTTACTTGGGTTTGCTGCCAAAAATCTTATAAGAAGTAAAATAGGAAGATCATGGATGGCTATTAGAGATATGGATATTGCCGCAGAAATTATTGGGGTTCCTCCATTAAAAACAAAATTATCTGCCTTTGCTATTAGTTCATTTTATATAGGTGTCGCAGGTGCATTGTATTTTGCAGTGTTTCTTGGGGCGATAGAAGTAACAGAATCATTTGATATAATGACAATCTCATTCCCAGTTTTATTTATGATAATTATTGGTGGGCTTGGTTCTATGTTAGGATCGTTTCTTGGAGCTGCTTTTATCGTCACCCTACCAATTGGCTTAAAGTTTGTTATGGTAGACATGGTAGGTATGTCTGCAGTGACAGCCAAACACTTTGAGATAACAATCTGGGGATTGTTAATGATTATTTTTCTAATTGTAGAGCCTCACGGCCTTGCAAGACTTTGGTCCATCGCAAAAGAAAAGTTAAGAAGATGGCCTTTCCCCTACTAAATTTTATTTAGTAGATTTTTTGTTAATTTTATCTCTAAGGGAGGATCTAATGAGAATAAAACAACTTCTAATGGGAATAGTAGCTTCTGTTATAGCTGTTTCTAGTTATGTAGAAATTGCGGTTGCAGATCTAAAATTTCCAATGTTAGTTTACCGAACAGGAGCGTATGCGCCTAATGGTATTCCTAACGCTGATGGTTTTGTAGATTACTACAAAATGATCAATGCCAGAGACGGTGGTATTGGTGGTGAGAAAATATTACACCCTGAGTGTGAAACTGGTTATAAGACACAAGTTGGTGTTGAGTGTTATGAAAAAAACAAACAAGACGCTATGGTTTTCCAACCAATGTCTACTGGTATTACTTACCAGTTGATTCCAAAAGCAACAGCTGATGGTGTAACTGTATATTCAACAGGATATGGAAGAACATCTGCTGCGAACGGAAAGGTTTTTAAGTGGATATTTAATGCACCCGTTACTTATTGGGATGGAGCTTCTATTGCCGTCAAACATATATTGGGTAAAAACTCGAACGATATTAAAGGTAAAACTATAGCACTTGTTTATCATAACTCAGCATATGGAAAAGAACCAATAAGAACTTTGGAACAGCTTGGAAAAAAGCATGGCTTTAAATTAATGTTACTGCCTGTTGACCATCCAGGACAAGAGCAAAAAGCGACATGGTTAAAAATACGAAAGGCTCGTCCTGATTATATTTTAATGTGGGGATGGGGAGTTATGAACCAAGTTGCTGTTAAATCTGCAGCGTCAATTAAATTTCCAATGGAAAATTTTATAGGCATCTGGTGGTCAGGTTCTGAGAATGATGTTTTACCAGCTGGAGAAGGTGCGCATGGATATAAGTCTTTAACTTTCAATGCACCTGGATCTAATTATCAAGTTCATAAAGACATTAAGAAATATGTTCATGATAAAGGAGAAGCATCTGGTGACGGCTCACACTTTGGAACAGTTCTATATAATAGAGGTTTATTCCAGGCTATGGTTCAAGTAGAAGCTGCAAGAGTTGCACAACAAATTCATGGTACTTCTAAAATAACACCCGCAATGTATAGAGATGGTATGGAGAATGTTAAACTTGATGCTAAGAGATTAGAAGAGCTTGGGTTTAAGGACTTTGCCCCTCCATTTGCGAACAGTTGTGAAAACCACGGTGGTAGTGGCCTTGCAGCTGTTCAGCAGTGGGATGCAAAAACTAAGTCATGGAGTATGATCACTGACTATATGGGAAGTGATAGAGCTATTATTGACAAGTTAATTGCTGAAGACTCTAACAAATATGCAGCTGAGCAAAAAATTGCTGAGCGTTGTAACTAAAAATATTGAGAGCCTAATAAATTAGGCTCTCTTTAACTATAGGATTAATAATATGGATGACATTAAAATGGCTAAAAATGAAACCAGCTCTACTGAAGATATATTAATCGTTAATAATATTGAGGTAGTCTATAGCCATGTTATTTTAGTGTTAAAAGGCGTTAGCCTTAAAGTTAAAAAAGGTGGAATAACTGCTTTGCTTGGTGGTAACGGTGCAGGTAAAAGTACAACCTTAAAATCAATCTCAAATTTACTAGCTTCAGAAAGAGGAGAAGTTACAAAAGGATCTGTAACTTTTAGTGATGAGTATATACATGACCTTGATCCTGCCCAATTAGTTAAGAAGGGCGTAATTCAAGTTATGGAAGGAAGACATTGTTTTGAGCATTTAACTGTTGAAGAAAATCTTTTGACTGGTGCCTACACTAGAAGTAACTCTAAGGAAGTAAAAGATGATTTGGAAAGAGTTTACAATTACTTTCCAAGACTTCGTGAAAGAAGAACATCTTTAGCTGGGTATACCTCTGGAGGCGAACAACAAATGATTGCCATTGGAAGAGCATTAATGGCTCATCCAACCATGATATTACTTGATGAGCCGTCAATGGGACTTGCCCCTCAATTAGTAAAACAAATATTTGAGATAGTTGCAGAAATAAATAGAAAGGAGGGTGTCACAATCCTTCTAGCTGAACAGAATACAAACATAGCTCTTCAATATTCAGAATATGCATATATACTTGAAAACGGTCGAGTGGTGATGGAAGGATCTGCTGAATCAATGAGAGATAATGAAGATGTCAAAGAATTCTATCTTGGTATTTCTGGAGAAGGAAGACAATCTTTTAAAGATGTAAAACAATACAGACGCAGAAAAAGATGGTTGTAAAAATAAATGAAGAAGTTCGAATTTTTTGATGACTTAGAATTACGTTCTACTGAACAAAGAAACGAAGATCATCTAAAACAACTAACTCGACTTATCCAAGAAGCAAAAAAAAATAAAAACCAATTATCAAGACTTAACAAAGAAGTTAAAGATTTAAGTGATTTAGAATTAATACCTGTCTTAAGAAAATCTGATTTAATCGAAAAACAAAGTAAATCTCTTCCTTTCGCTGAATTAAATGTAAGTGAAATAATAAAATTTAAGCATATATATAGATCACCAGGGCCAATTTATGATTTAGACGGTCATGCTAATAATTGGTGGCGTTTTGCAAGAGCACTTCACGCAGCAGGTTTCAAGCATGGTGATATAGTACAAAATTGTTTTTCTTATCATTTTACGCCGGCAGGAGCTATGTTCGAAGAAGCTGCTAAGATTCTTAAATGTACTGTTTTTCCTGCTGGAGGAGAAAATTCAGATTTACAATTAGAGGTTATGAGAGATATCGGAACAACCGCCTATGTAGGCGTTCCTGATTTTTTGAAAATCATATTAGAAAAAGCTGACGAAAACAAAATTTTACTTCCAAATCTTAAAAAAGCAATGGTAACAGGTGGTCCCCTTTTTCCTGCTGTTGCACAAAATTTTAAAGAACGTAATATTCAAACCAGACAGTGTTATGGTACTGCCGACCTAGGGTTAGTTGCTTATGAGGGTGCAGAAAATGATGGAATGATAATTGATGAAGATGTTATTTTAGAAATAGTTAAACCTGGAACGGGGAAGCAAGTTAAAGATGGGGAAGTTGGCGAGGTTGTAGTAACTGTTCTTAATAATTACGAATTACCTATTATTAGATTTGCTACTGGTGATCTTTCAGCATTCATGGAAGGTAAAAGCATAACAGGTAGGACAAACAAAAGAATTAAAGGTTGGATGGGCAGAGCTGACCAGACAACAAAAGTAAGGGGAATGTTTGTACAACCTTCTCAAATAAATAAAATTTTAGAAAATCTTAAAATTAATGATAATGCTAGAATGATTATTTCTAGGTCAAATGACAGGGATGAGCTTCTGCTTAAGGTAGAATCAAAACTTACTGATATTAATGAAATAGATGCCATTCAAAAAAGAATTTCAGAAGAAATAAAAAGTGTCATTAATTTACGAGGAGAGACAAAAATTGTTACGGTAAATAGTTTACCAAATGATGGAAAAGTGATAGATGATATTCGAGATTTTGGAGATTAAATAATGAAACTTGAAAATGTTAAAGCCGTTATTACGGGTGCTGGCAGTGGTCTTGGAGAAGGAACAGCAAGGTACTTAAGTGAAAGAGGTGCAGAACTTTTATTAATTGACCTCAATGAGGAAGGTCTTAAGAAAGTAGCTAATGACTTAGGTGCTAATTATTTTGTAGGTGATGTATCTAATGAAATCGAAATGACAAAAGCGGTTAAGGATTTTGAAGGTGTAAATTGCCTAGTAAATTGTGCTGGAATTGCAGTTGGAGCAAAAGTTGTTTCTAGTAGAGGTATGCATAGTTTAAATTTATTTGAAAAAGTCCTTAATGTTAATTTGATAGGAAGCTTCAACATGCTTCGTTTGTGTGCCGATAAAATGCAATCTAATGATCCAGACCACGAAGGAGAAAAGGGAGTTATAATAAACACTGCATCTGTTGCAGCTTATGATGGCCAAATAGGTCAGGCTGCCTATTCCGCTTCTAAGGGTGGTATAGTGGGAATGACATTGCCAATCGCAAGAGAATTGGCTGCACATGGAATAAGGGTGAATACGATTGCTCCAGGCTTGTTTTCCACTCCAATGTTATCAGGCATGAGCGAGGAAGTTCAAAAAAGTTTAATAGCAACGACTATTTTCCCAAAACGCCTTGGAACGTCTTTAGAGTATGCCATGTTAGTAGAGAGCATTTTAACAAACGTTTTATTAAATGGGGAAACAATCAGACTTGATGGATCAGTTAGATTAGCTCCTAGATAATAATTTTGGTATTATTCTATAATGAAAATAACTCCAAAATATTTTGAAGATTTTAATGTAGGGTATACCTTTGAAACTGAACCTACTCTAATCTCTAAAAATGAAATTATAGATTTTGCTTCAAAATACGATCCACAACTTTTTCATCTTGATGAGGAAAAAGCAAAAAAAGGTCCGTTTGGTCAATTAACCTCAAGTGGGTTCATGACGCTTGGCAAATCTTTTACTCAAATATTTCTGACAGGAATTTTTGATGGAACAAGTATGGGCGCTTGGGGAATAGATGAGTTACGGTGGACAAAACCTGTTTGTCCTGGTGATCTTTTAAAAACTAAAGTAGAAGTCCTAGAAACCAAAAGGTCTTCTAAAAATCCAAAGAAAGGTACTGTAAGATTAAAACATACAGTTACAAATCATAATAAGGAAGTTGTGATGACCTGGATATCTAACCAAATGCTAAAAACGAAGTAATAATTTAATGAAAAACTAATCTAATGTATTATTTTTTTAAACAAACGTCCGTCTAAAATAATTAGCCCTAAAATGATTACTATTAATCCTAAATACTCATTAGTGGTAATATTTTGATCCAAGAAAAAAGCATTTAAAAAAATAGACGAGGGAGGAATTATTATAGTGCAAATTAATAAATTTCCTGCCCCAGCACTTTCAAGTATTTTAAAATATAAAAAGTAAGCAAACACAGAACAAATTATTGCAAAAACGAATGCATATTTAACAATATAAAAATTTAAAGAGTATATTTCTTCCAAGTGATTAATGATAGCGTATGGGGTAAGTATGATAGTGCTGACAGTTAACATCCCTGTTGCAGCTATTATTGGAGAAAAATTTTGCAATCTTAACTTTCCCCATACTCCAGCAAAACCATACGAAATTGTTGCTATTATTATTAAATACTTTCCTAAATCATCATTTTTTAATTCAAATATATTTTGGTAACCAACAGCTATCACGACCCCTAAAATACCAATTGATATCCCTACTACTCTACTCAAATTCAACCTCTCAAGAGGCAAAAATAATGATGCTAAAATTATAGCTACAAAAGATGTGTTAGCATTTAAAATAGATGCTAATCCACCTGTTGTTGTCTGTTGACCAAAAGTTATCAATAAAAAAGGAAAAATATTATTTAATAAACTCATGATGGAAAGGTTAAAAAAATTATTAAATGTAAACTGAAATTTAATACCCTTGATATATATAAAGAGTATTAAAAAAATAGAAGCAATAGACACACGAAGATAAACAATCATAAAGGGACTTAAATATTTTAGGAGAACCTCAACAAAGAAAAAACTTGATCCCCAAAACAGCCCTAATAATGAAACTAATAACCAATCTTTATTTGCCATAAGTTATAATAACATTGTCATCAAATTATTTAACTATTTATTTATGACACACATTCATGGTTTTTAATTAGTGTGGAAAGGTTATTATTAAATTATTTTGCACAGAAATTTACTAATTTATAACTCCATTAATACCGAGAAAAAGTATGATGTTTACATCATAAAAAAATTACTATAGCTTTCACAAGATATTGATTTGGAGAAAATTTATTATGTTCAATAAAATTTTACTATTTATATGTTTCTTAACTGTTTCATCATTAAGTTACGCTAAAAGTATTGAAATAGAAATGTTGAATAAACTTGGAAAAGAAAGAATGGTTTATTCATTGAAAATAGCTAATGTTGATTTAAATGACAAGATAGTTTGGAAATCCTCTTCAAAAGGTCATAATGTAGAATTTGTTGAGACGCCTAAGGGTGTAAAAAAGTTTAAATCCAAAATTAATAAAGATGCTACTTATGAATTTAAGATTCCTGGTGTTTACCTTTATCAATGCACACCTCACAAAGCTATGGGTATGATTGGAATTGTTGTCGTAGGTGATGATAAAAGTAATCTTGATAAAATTAAAAAGGTAAAAATGAGGGGTAAATCTAAAAAAGTTCTAAAAGAGCTTTTGAAAGAGCTTTAATAACTTAAAATTTTAATATGTACTAAACATTTTATTAACTTTGAATTATTAAAATATAGAGTTATAACAGTATTAATTGGGCTCTTTGATCCATCCTGCATAACCCTCATCCATACTGTAAACGTATTTAAAACCTTGCTCGCTAAAAAAATTAGCTGCTGGCTGGCTAGAATTGCCGTGGTAACAGTAAATTAAAACTGGTTCATTCTTATCTTTTTCTTTTATAAAATTTTCTATATTTATATCCTCAATATGGATAGCATTTTTAATATGACCAGACGTAAATGAATTTAAATCTCTTATGTCAATTAGAGTTATTTTATCTGTTTCAATAAATTTTTGTGCATCTTCTATAGATATTCTTTTATACGACATATAAAATCAAAGAGCCTCTATTATCACTGCAATGCCCTGGCCTCCTCCAATGCACATTGTTGCTAAACCGAATTTACCTTTACGTTTTCTTAATTCATAAACTAATTTAGTCATAATTATTGCACCGGTTGCTCCAACTGGGTGACCAAGAGCAATAGCGCCACCATTAACATTCACAATTTCTGGATTAAGCCCTAATTGTTTATTAACCGCACATGCTTGAGCTGCAAATGCTTCATTTGACTCAACCAAATCTAAATCAGAAATATTAAGACCTGCTTTTTTAAGTGCCATTTTAGTAGCAGGAACAGGCCCCATACCCATTTCATCAGGCTCAACCCCACCAAACCCATAAGAAATTATTCTAGCTAAAGGTGTACCTTTTTTTGCTTTATCTTCATTAGCAAGAACTAATGCCGCAGCACCATCATTTATACCTGACGCGTTACCAGCGGTTACAACACCTTCTTTTTTAAAAGCTGTTCTTAGATTAGACAAAGTCTCTATGGTTGTTTCTGGTTTTGGATGTTCATCAACTTCAAAAATATTAATACCTTTTCTTGTCTTAATCTCAATTGGTAAAATTTGGTCTTTAAAAAAACCTTCATTTATAGCTTTGCTTGCTCGTTTTTGACTGGTTAATGCGAACTCATCTTGGTTATCACGGCTAATTTCGTATCGATCTGATATGTTTTCTGCTGTGATCCCCATGTGACCATGGCCAAAAGGATCATGTAGAGCACCAAGCATCATATCATGCACATTACCATCTCCCATTCTGTTTCCCCATCGAAAACCTTGAACAATATGGGCACTATTCGACATTACTTCTACACCACCGGCCAAAGTAATGGAGGCATCTCCCAGCATTAAAAGTTGAGTTGCGCTTACAATAGCTTGCAGCCCAGAACCACAAAGTCTATTGACTGTTAATGCTGCAGATTCTTTGCTAAGACCTGCCTGAAGAGCAATTACCCTACTAACATACATATCTCTTGGTTCTGTATGAATTACATTACCAAAAACCGCATGTTCTACTTCATCTGCATCGAATCCTGATCTAGTTATAGCTTCTTTAGCTACCAAGGTTCCGAGATCAACAGGACAAAAACTTTTTAAAGTTCCACCAAAACTTCCAATTGCTGATCTATTAGCAGACATTATATAAACTTCGCTCATTTTAGCTTCCTCCAAGATTATGCATATTCTATTTTGTTAAAATTAGATCTCGATCGCCTAAGCTTTCAAAAAAATTATTTATTCTTATTTCATCTACATCGTTTATGTTTGAAGGGTTCCAAACTGGCTTTCTATCTTTTTCAACTAGCATAGCTCTAACACCTTCAAAAAAATCTCCTATTTCAAGACATTTTTGAACCATCCTATACTCCATTATAAGTTCATCTTTTAGACTCATTTTGGAAGCAGATCTAATTTGTTTTAACGAAATTTTTAATGAAGTTGGTGACTTATGTTTTAGCTCATCCAATTGATTTTTTATGAATTCATTTCCAGAGGATGAAATTGATTCACATTTTTTTAAAATTTCTTCAACAGTATCAAATGAAAAAGCTTCTTTAATAAATTTCTCATTCTGTATAAGAACACTCTCAGATGAATTTGGTTCTGTAGAAAACTGATCTATTATAAAATTAACTTTTTCATTAGTTTTTGGTGAAGAAGAAACTAAAGATTCTTTTAAAGATTTTATTTTATCTGAATAAACATAATGAGTAATAAGTTTTAATTCCATTAAATCATAAGCTTTTATCTTAGCGCCAACTAGAGACAACCAAGCACCTATACCTTTATCTAATTGCCCAAGAAGCCAACCACCACCTACATCAGGGAATAATCCGATTGCAGTTTCTGGCATCGCAAACAACGTTTTTTCAGAACCAACAATATGGCTTCCGTGCATTGATACTCCAACACCTCCACCCATAGTGTAACCGTTGATAAGTGATATAAAAGGTTTTCTGTAATTACTGATTTTATAATTTAAACTATATTCATCATAGAAAAATGACCTAGATAAGTTAGTAGGAGGTCCTCCATTAGCTAAAACCTCTTTTCTTAATTTTACCACATCCCCACCAGCACAAAACGATCGATCTCCTGCGCCCTCGATTACAACACAGTTTATATCATTATTTGTTTCCCAGAGGCTAAGGTTTTGGTTTATTAGATCTACCATAGAATAAGTCAGGGCATTTAATCTATCTGGTCTGTTTAGAGTAATTATACCTACACCATTATCCTCAGAAAATATAACTTCATTTTGCATTATTTAATTGTTCCTTTTTAAAATCTAATTAGTTTTTAAATGTCTGGAAATAATTACTCTCATTATTTCATTTGTTCCTTCTAAGATTTGATGAACTCGTAAGTCTCTTACAAGTCTTTCTAAAGGAAAATCTTTTAAATATCCATAACCACCATGAATTTGAAGTGCCATGTTACAAATTTCTGAACAAATATCAGTTGCATATCTTTTAGCCATTGCGCAAAGCTTTGTTGCCTGCTTATCATGAGTATCAAGAGCGCAAGCAGCTCTTAAAACCATTAACCTAGAAGCCTCAAGTTCTGTTGCCATATCTGCAAGCTTAAATTGTGTCACTTGAAACTTATCTAAAGATTTTCCAAATTGTTTTCTTTCCGCTGCATAATTCAAGGATGCCTCTAAGGCAGCCCTTGCGCCACCAAGAGAGCAAGCTGCAATATTAACCCTGCCTCCATCTAGACCTTTCATAGCTATCTTAAAGCCATCCCCTTCATTTCCTACTAAGTTATCTATTGGGATTTCACAATTATCAAAATTTACCATTGATGTGTGTTGACTATTCCAACCCATTTTCTTTTCTTGTTTACCAAATGTTAAACCTTTAGTCCCCTTTTCAACTAACAAACATGAAACTCCGGCAGCACCCTCTTCTCCTGTCCTACACATTACAGCAAAAACGTCACTTGTAGGTCCTCCAGATATAAAGCTTTTTGAACCATTTAATAAATAATGGCTATTACCTTGTTTCGCAGCTTTTGTTTTTAATGCAACGGCATCTGAACCTGAGCCAGGTTCAGTAAGACAATAGCTAGACATGATTTCCATTGTAGATAGTTTTGGAATAAATCTCTTTTTTACATCGTCAGAACCATGAGTATCTATCATCCATGTCACCATATTATGGATAGAAATATACGCTGCAGTAGAAACACATCCTCTTGAAAGTTCTTCAAATATGATAGCAGCATGTAATCTAGAAAGCCCAGAACCTCCATACCTGTCATCAACATAAATAGCAGCCAAACCAAGCTCAGCAGCTTTTTTCAATGTTTCAACTGGGAAAATCTCTTTTTGATCCCATTCAGAGGCATAAGGCATAAGTTCAGTTTCAGAAAAAGTTTTTGCCATTTCTTTTACTGCTAACTGATCTTCATTATATTCAAAGTTCATTTTTACCTCATATTGGCTAAATTAATAGACATTAAATTTTATTAGACTTCAATATCATTTCTGATGCTTTTTCAGCAATCATTAAAGTAGGTGCATTTGTGTTGCCAGAAGTAATTGTTGGCATTATAGAAGCGTCAGCAATCCTTAAACCCTCCACACCTCTAACCTTTAAATTACTATCAGTCACTGATGAGACATTTGTTCCCATAGCACAAGTCCCAACAGGGTGAAAAATTGTTGTTCCTATATCACCTGCTACTTTTTTTAAATCATCTTCAGATTGAAATTGAATTCCTGGAGCATACTCTTTTGGGTTATATTTTTTCATTGCTGGTTGAGAAATTATTTTTCTTGCCAACTTTATAGATTGAGCGGCTACAATTTTATCTTTTTCTGTAGATAAATAATTAGGATCAATTGATGGTGCAATTTTATAATCCTTAGACACTATATGAACATTGCCTCTACTTTGAGGGTTAAGGTTGCAAACACTTGCAGTTAAACCAGGAAAATTATGGAGTGGCTCTCCAAACTTGTCTAATGATAATGGCTGAACATGAAACTGAAGATTAGGTGTCTCATGAGACTTATCTGACATTGCAAATAAGCCTAACTGACTAGGAGCCATAGACATTGGACCTGTTCTCTTAAGAGCATATTCTAGACCAATTCCTAATTTACCAATAAATGAGTTTGCTTTTTGATTTAATGTTTTTGCGTTTTCTAACTCATAAATTACTCTTAATTGAAGATGATCTTGAAGATTTTCTCCAATGTTTTTACTTTCTACTTCAGTATCAATACCTAATTTTGACAAAATGTTGGGATTTCCAATACCAGATAATTCTAATATTTTGGGAGACCCAATAGACCCTGAAGATAATATAATTTCTCTATTAACATATATTTCTTCTGATTTACCATTCCTAAAAACTTTTACGCCTTTAGCTTTTTTGTTTTTTAAAATTATTTTGCTGACTTCGCATTTACTTATTACCCTTAAATTTTTTCTATTTTTAACAGGCTTTAAAAATGCTTTAACAGTATTCCATCTTAACCCATCATTTTGATTAACTTTAAAGTATGAAACACCAAAATTATTTCCTTCATTAAAATCATCTACTTGAGGTATCCCAGCTTCTATGGTTGCTTCTTTAAAACTATCTAACACTTCCCAAGATAGTCTTTGCTGATTTACTTTCCATTCACCTCCAGAACCATGGAATTTATTTTCTCCTTCATAACTATCTTCCATATTTTTGAAATATGGTAAAACATCATCCCAACTCCAACCTTCATTGCCCATTTGTCGCCACTGGTCATAATCATTCGCTTGTCCTCTCATATAAATCATTCCATTTATAGAAGAACAACCTCCCATAACTTTTCCTCTTGGATAGTTTAATTCTCTTCCGTTGAGTCCCTTCTGTTTAGTTGTTTTATATAGCCAATCTGTCCTTTTGTTACCCATGCAATATAAGTAACCCACTGGTATATGTACCCAATGATAGTTATCGCTTCCACCTGCTTCAAGTAAAGCTACAGTATATTTACCATTTGCCGATAACCGATTCGCTAAAAGACATCCTGCAGTACCCGCTCCAACTATTATAAAATCAAATTGTAGGGACATAAAAAATTCCTTTTTAAAATTCTTCCAATAACGAGAATATTATTAAATTATGATATTTGATCTAGGAAATATTTACTATGTTAAAAATAAATTTTTAAATTTTTTCTTTGGGCAGTATAGAGTGTCTCTTGAAAGGTAAAAATCATGAGTATATCAAGTAATGCATTTGAAGATGAAGATATTTTTATTGCAGATATTTTATCTAAAAATAAAATAATAGCTATGGTTGGGGCTAGTAAGAATTGGAAACGCCCCTCTAACTTTGTCATGAAATATCTTCAGAAACATGGGTACACAGTTATACCTATAAACCCTGGTAATGCAGGTCAATATATTCTGGATGAATTATGCTATGCATCCCTTCAAGATGTACCTATTAAAATAGATATGGTTAATATATTCAGACCTAGTGAGTTTTGTGCTTCGATTACTAAAGATGCAATAAGTATTGGTGCTAAAACTGTTTGGATGCAATTAGGTATTAAAAACGAAGAAGCTATTAATTTAGGCAAAAAAGCAAAAATAAATGTTATTTATGATAAATGTCCAAAAATGGAACATTCAAGGTTATCTGGCGCACTTGGATTAGCTGGCTTTAATTCACGATTAATTTCTTCAAAAAGACCTGTTGTTAAAAAACCACCATCAGCTTCAAGAAATGGAGGAATTGTAAAAACTAATGAATTAGAAACACTTGCTATACATGCAGGAACTAGACCTGATGCCTCAACTGGATCAAGAAGTATTCCAATTTATCAAACAACTTCTTTTACATTTGATGATATAGATCATGCAGCAAGCTTATTTAACCTTCAAGAACCAGGAAATATTTATGCTCGATTGTCTAATCCTACAATTTCTGCTCTAGAACAAAGAATAGCAGCTTTAGATGATGGCTTAGGCGCCTGCTGCGCCTCATCTGGGCATGCCGCACAAATGCTAGCTTTATTTCCTTTAATGGAGCCTGGGGCAAAAATAATTGCTAGTTCTAAATTATATGGGGGTTCTATTACTCAATTTACTAAAACATTTAAAAACTTCTCTTGGGATGCTGAATTAGTTGATGTGTCTGATTTAGATGCTGTTAAGGATGCTGTTAAAGATGTTTCTGTAAAAGTTTTATTTGCTGAAAGTTTAGCTAACCCTGACGGAAATATAACCGATATTACATCTCTTGCAGATATAGCTCATGAAGCTGGTATTCCACTTGTAATTGATAACACAATGGCAACACAAATTTTATGTCAACCTGGAAAATTTGGAGCTGATTTAATTGTTTACTCAACAACAAAATTTTTATCAGGACATGGAAACGCAATGGGTGGAGCTGTTGTAGATATGGGAAACTTTCCTTGGGATAAGGGTAGAGTATTTTCAAAACTAACAACTCCCGATTCTTCCTATCATGACATTAATTTTTATGAAAGTTTTGGAAACCATGCATTTATCAATTATTGCCATGCAAGTGTACTAAGAGATCTAGGATCAACAATGGCTCCTTTAAATGCATATTTAACGCTAATCGGTTTAGAAACTCTTCCGTTAAGAATGAAACAACACATGAAAAACGCGGAACTAGTTGCCAATTTTCTTAAAGACCATCCAAAGGTAAATTACGTGTCTTGGGCAGGCTTTAAAGAAAATATTTATCATGAATTAGCAAAAAAATATTTTAAAGATGGGTTTGGTTCAGTTTTTACATTTTCTGTAAATAGTGGATATGAAGGAGCCATAAAATTAGTAGAAAATTGCAACTTAATATCTCATCTTGCAAACGTAGGTGATACTAGGTCATTGATTGTACATCCTGCATCAACGACACATAGACAACTGAATAATGAACAAAAAGAAAAATCTGGAGTTAGTGACTCTATAATTCGTTTGTCAATTGGACTAGAAAGTCATAAGGATATTATCGGTGACTTAGAAGGGGCTTTATCCAAAATATAAATTAGATACTAACTTTCTAACTTTTTAAACATATTATTACCGCCAGAAATGCTGGGCTTACTTTGCACTTGTTATAGCTAACTTATAATTATATAAAATTATTGTATTAATAATTTTAAGGAGCTTAATCATGGACGGATTATGTTGTGGCCCAGGTTACGCTAGCCCCTCTGAAGCTATTAAAGCGCCCAGAGAAAAATTATTATATACCATAGCAATTTATACTGGGACTGGAATTCAAAAACCAGACTATCTTGCTACTATTGATATAGATCCAGATAGTCCAAATTATTCAAAAGTTATTCATAGACTTGAAATGCCTGGCATTGGAGATGAACTTCATCATATGGGTTGGAATGCATGTTCTTCATGTCATAATGATGAAAAAATGAGTCGTAAATACTTACTAGTACCTGGCGTTCGTTCTAATAATATATATGTAGTTGATACTGCCACTAATCCTATGTCACCAAGTATTTATAAAATAATTGATGGATCTGAAATTAAATCTAAAACTAATCTTTCAGGACCACATACAGTTCATTGTTTAGGGTCTGAAATTATTATTTCTTTTCTTGGAGATGCTAAAGGGGAAGCACCAGGAGGGTATTTGCATCTGAATAAAGATTTTGAAATTGTAGGTCGTTGGGAAAAATCTATGGGAAATATCCCTTTTAGTTATGACTTTTGGTACCAGCCACGCCATAACGTTATGATTAGTTCAGAATGGGCGGCACCAAACACTTTTATGCCAGGATTTGATCTAGAAGAAGTTGGGCACTTAAAATATGGCCGTCGATTACATATTTGGGACTTTGAAAAGAAAAAACCAATTGAAACAATGTATTTAGGTGAGGATGGGCTTATACCGCTTGAAGTTAAGTTTTTACATAACCCTAATAGTAGCCATGGATTTTGTGGTGCCGCCCTAAGCACAAATGTAATTCATTTCTGGAAATCTGAAGAAGGAAAATGGGAATGGGAAAAAATCATTGATGTCGATAATGAACCCCACCCAGATTGGCCAATTCCTATACCTGGTGTAATGTCGGCGATTTTAGTTTCAATGGACGACAAATATCTTTATATAAACAACTGGCTTCATGGTGATTTACGCCAATATAATATTTCTGATCCTCATAAACCTATTCTAACTGGACAGATATGGATGGGCGGTCTTTTAGATAAAGCCCCTATTGTAAATGGAGTAAAAATTGCGGGTGGTCCACAAATGTATCAATTATCCTTAGATGGTAAGAGAATGTACGTAACAACCTCTCTTTTCTCAACATGGGATAATCAATTTTATCCAGAAATTCGTACTCAGGGTGGCGTTATGCTCATGATTGACTGTGACGTAGAAAATGGAGGCATGAAAATTAATGAGGATTTTGTTGTTGATTTTGGAAAAGAACCTAATGGACCCAGCAGATGTCACGAAAGCCGTTACCCAGGAGGCGATTGTACAAGTGATATTTGGTTATGAATAAAATTACGATTGCTAATCGTGACAATAATTTTTTTAAAGTTAAAGGATCAAAACCTTTACTCCATGAATTACGTGCCCAAGGACTTGATCTACCATACGGTTGTCAGTATGGTGGTTGCATAACGTGTGCTGCCAAACTTATAAAAGGTGAAGTTGACCAACGATCTCAAGTTGCTCTTAATAATAGACAAATAAATGACGGTTATGTAATTTTATGTGTGGCTCGCGCTAAAACTGATTGCACTTTCGAAATTGGCGTTGAAAGTCATGACAAGCTCTATCGTAATCCCTTTATAGACCCCCTTGCTTCTCATGAATTAAAAGCCAATATCGCAACCAAGAAGGATGTTAAGTCATGAACTTTATGAATCATAATGAAGCTTACGATGATGATTATTTACAAGACATCCTTAGCTCAGTTAAAACTATTGCGATGGTTGGAGCTAGCCCAGATAAAACAAAATTTAGTTATGGGGTACTCCGCGTTTTAAGTGAAACTGGTTATGATATGATACCAGTCAACCCAAAACCAAACCTTCATGAAATCAGGAATCTAAAAGTTTATCCAAATCTAAAGGCTATTGATAGACCTGTCGATATGGTTGAAGTTTTTCGAAAATCTGAGGATTTATATAACGTTACTGAAGATGCTATAGCTATCAACGCTAAAGTTATATGGGCACAAATTGGTGTTATTGACCATAATGCTGCAAAGCTTGCAGAGAAAGCTGGTTTAAAGGTAGTTATGAACCGATGTCCAAAAATTGAACTCTTTCGACCTTTTTGGAAACCTCGACTTGATCTTAAAATCTAAATTTTTTATTCATTCCAATTCGGATGTCTTTTATCTAAAAATGCACTAATACCCTCATGAGCATCTATCTCCATCATATTAGCAGTCATTACTTCAGAGGTATAATTATAGGCCTCATTGATTGGCATTTCAACCTGCCTGTAAAAAGCTTCCTTGCCAATTTTTACTGTAGAAACTGGCTTAGATGCTATTAATTTTGCTAGTTGCATTGTCTTATTATGCAGTTGCTCTAGAGGGACAGAATGATTTATTAAGCCATATTGAACTGCATCATCAGCATTAAGTTTTTCACCAGTCAAAAGCATTTCCATTATTTTCTTTCTACTAATATTTCTAGAAACAGCAACCATAGGCGTTGAACAAAAAAGACCTATATTAACACCTGGTGTCATAAAAGAAGATTGTTCTGATGCTACCGCTAGATCACAGCTAGCAACTAACTGACAACCTGCTGCTGCTGCAATTCCAGATACTTCTGCTATAACTGGTTGCGACAAGGTCATTATAGTTTGCATTAAATTTGAACATTCATTAAATAATGTTTTAAAAAAGTCTTTGTTTTTTTTATTCTGTCTTAATTCTTCTAGATCATGACCTGCTGAAAAACCTGGGCCCTCAGAAGAAATAATTAATACCCTCACTTTATCTATTGATGATATTTGTTTTAAAGATTTTATTAGAGCTCTTATTAACTCTAGTGATAATGGATTGTACTTTTTTCCATTTGTTAGCTCAATTCTGACTATATGATCCGTTTCATTGATTATAGTAAAAAGATTGTGCATCTATTTTTCTCATATTAATATAATATGTATATAAGAAACATTTTTTAAATTTTGGTCAATAAATAATCTTAATTGATTATTTAGCTCATATTTTAAAGATTAGTTCATGTAATGGAAAAAATAAAATTTGATGCAAAAATTTAATTTTAAAGTATTAATTTTAATTGTAACTGGAGCTGCTGCATTAGCTTTGGCAGTTGGAATTGGAAGATTTGCTTACACTCCTATTCTACCTTACATGTTAGAAGAATTAAATATGAGCAAGACTATTGGGGGTCTAATTGCCTCGTGGAATTTCTTTGGTTATTTGTGTGGTTCATTATTATCAATCCTTTCAATTTTTAAAAAAAGAGTAAAGTTAGTTTTCTTTATCTCTATTGTTGTTTCCTTAATAACGACACTACTTATGGGCTTACATGACAATATAAATTTTTTTATAATAGTTCGTTTCTTAAGTGGTCTATCCAGCGCTTTTGTTTTAATTTTTGGCACATCATTAATACTTCCTTCAATACAGGCTTTTGGGAAAAAATCTTTAAGTACTGCACATTTTATGGGCGTTGGGTTTGGAATTGTTTTATCCTCAATTATAGTATCTATTCTAGGTATCCTTGGTTATGAGTGGAACGAGCTATGGATAGGCGTAACAATTTTATCAATAATTTTAGCTATCCCTATTTTTGTTTTTACACCTGATGAATCAATTATAAGTACAACTAATAAAACCTCTAGTCTTCATAGTAATTTTGGGTTTAGTTTAATAACCTTATCTTATGGGTTATATGGTTTTGGTTATGTTGTTCTGGGAACTTTTATTTCAGCTATGGCTAGGGAAACTGCTGGTTTGGAAACAACTGAAATATACGTTTGGTTGTTAGTTGGATTAACAGGGATACCAATGGTTATTTTTTGGCCTTGGTTTGGTAAAAAAATAGGTAATGATTTAGCTCTTTTTTTAGCTTGTGCTATAATGGGATTAGGGATTTTAATGCCCGTAATATTGGAAAATAAATTTGGTATTACTCTAGCATCTATTCTTCTTGGTTCAACTTTTATACCAATAACTGCATTAGCTCTTTTAGAGGGCCAATCCAGATATAAAGGATCTATAAGAGTTTCTACAGCAATATTAACTTCTGCTTTTAGTTTAGGCCAAATGGTTGGCCCTTACTTTGGTGGAGTGATGATAGATTTATTTTCATCTTATAAGATTGCTTTATTGATATCATCAATCTCGCTTTTAGTTGCTTCACTATTAATGATAAATCCTATAAGGGTATTTCCAAAAAAATTTACAAATACTCCTTAAAAATCTCTTTTCCTAAGTTAGCAACTATTTCAGCTTGCTCACCAACCTCGTAAGCGTTTTCTCCAGCATTATTACCATCAATGACTCTTTTTGCTATACCCTGCAGTATCCCTGCAAACCTAAAGCTGTTAAATGCTAATAAATATTTCCAATATTTAGGCTTATCAAAACCAGTAATATTTAAATAACTCTCTAACATTTCTTCTTCTTCGGGAATACCTGAATTTTTATGAATATTTCTATATTGACCCAATCCTCCTATAGGCCAGTTTGTCTCAAACCTAAGCATCAAAGCCCAATAAGATAAATCTATGAATGGAGGAGATAACGTAGATAATTCCCAATCTAATAAGCCAAGTACTTTCATAGAATTATTTTCATTTTTTAACATCATATTATCAAGACGAAAGTCACCGTGTAACAGACAAGGCGACAAGTCATCTATTTCTTTTGGTATATATTTAGGTATATTTTCAATCAAGAATTCCATACTTTCTATATTTTTTGTTTGTGACGCTCTGTATTGTTTTATCCATAAGCTAATTTGTCTTTCAAGATAGCCTTTAGGTCTTCCAAACTTTTCTAGACCAAGCTCTTCTAAATCAACTGACGCTAGCTCAGCTAAAATTTCTATTTTATGTCTATAGATTTGCTTTCTCTGCTTAGATGAGTAATGAGGAAGTATAGGATCAAATTCATGGGAACCATCTAAAAATTCCATTATATAAAACTCACTACCAAATACATTAACATCATTACAGTATCCATACATCTTGGGAACGGGTAACTTAGATCCTATAAGAGCAGACATAACCTTGTATTCTCTGTCAATACGATGTGCACCTGGTAAGAGATTTCCTAATGGTTTCGACCTTAGTACAAAATTTTTAAAATTTGCCTTCAAAAGATATGTTGGATTTGATTGACCTATCTCAAATTTTTTAATGGATACAATATCTTCTTCTAAAGAAGTTTTTTCTCTAATCCATAAATTTAAATTATTAATTTTGTTTTTTACTGACATATCTATACGACTTAATTAATCTATTTTTATATCATTACTAATTATTTATCTTATTGGGTGTTATATCATGAATTATCAATCTAACACTGTTTTAATTACAGGTGCAAGCCGTGGCCTTGGAGCTAATTTTTCTAAAGTTTTAGCTGCTGAAGGCTTTAAAATTATAGGGGTTGGACGAAATAAAAAAAACCTTAAATCTGTTATATCAAACCTACCAAACCAAAATCTTGAACATGAGTTTTTAGAAATTGATATTACTAATGAACAAGAAGTTTTTGAAAAACTATCTGGTTTAAATATTTATGGTTTAGTTAATAATGCAGGTATTGCTAATACTAAGCTTTTGCATGAAGAAACATACTCAAATTTATCTAAAATATTTAATACAAACCTCCTGGGGTCAATGAACGTATCGAATGCTATTATTCCAAATATGATAAAAAACAAGAGTGGTAAAATCATTAATATTGCATCAACCTTGGGATATAGGCCATTGTCATATGTAGGTGCTTATTCTGCAACTAAAGCAGCGTTAATTCAAGTCACTAAATCTCAATCAATTGAGTTAGCTCGTTTCAATATATGTGTAAATGCTTTAGCACCAGGTTATATTTTAACTGATATTAACAAAGAGCAACTAGAAGGAGATGCTGGTGTTTTACTTAAAAAGAAAATACCTTTAAAAAGGTTTGCAACTGCTGAAGAGCTTGATGTCATAATTTCAATGTTATTAAATCGTCATAACACTTATATGACAGGAGCAGTCATTGCAGTAGATGGTGGTCTTAGTGCTGGGCTATAATTTTTTAGGAGACTTTTATGGATTTTAAACTTCCCAACAATGTTGAACAACTAAGAGTAAAAACAAGAAAATTTGTTGATGATAATATTATTCCACTTGAATCAGAACCTTCTTCTTATGACGATCACGAAAACATTAATGAAAGTTTATTAGAAGAAATCCGCCAAGAAGTAAAAAAGGAAGGACTTTGGTCTCCTCAAATGCCTGTTTCCAGATCTGGTCTTGGCTTTGGTCCTATTGGAATGTCCGCTCTATATGAAGAAATGAATAGATCTATTTTTGGTCCAGTTTGTTTTAATTGTGCTGCTCCTGATGATGGCAACATGTATATTTTAAACAGAATAGGAAGAGAAGATCAAAAAGCTAAATGGTTAGACCCAATTATTAATGGAGATGTAAGGTCATCTTTAGCAATGACTGAACCAGCTCCTGGAGGAGGATCAGACCCTTCTATGATTAAAACCGAAGCCATTTACAACAACGGAAAGTGGATTATAAATGGTCTCAAATGGTATATTACTGGTGCAGCCGTTGCATCTCATTTTATACTTTTAGCAAAGACTAAAGATGGGCTAACCGCCTTTCTATATCATAAAGATCAGCCAGGTTGGAATATTAAAAGACGCATTCCTATCATGGGACCTGAGGAGCATGGTGGACATTGTGAGTTAGAATATAGTGGATTAGAGGTACCAGATGAAAACCGTCTAGGTGAAGTGGGTCAAGGACTTAAAATCGTCCAAATTAGACTAGGGCTTGCCCGCCTCACACATTGCATGCGCTGGATTGGCCTTTCAAGAAGAAGCTTGGAGATTGCGTTAGATTATGTTTCACATAGAGAAGGCTTTGGAGTTAAATTAGCTGACAGAGAATCTGTTCAAATTAAACTAGGTAATGCTGCCATGGATATTGATATTGCAAGATTACTGGTAATGAGAGCTGCATGGAAAATTGAAAATGGTAGTAAATCTAGACAAGATGTATCTATGGCTAAAATACATGTTGCTGACACTCTTAATAATGTTTGCGACACCGCAATTCAATTAAATGGGGCTAAGGGATATAGCAAGGATACTATTCTTGAGTGGATTTACCGTTATGCTCGTCAAGCAAAATTAGTAGATGGTGCTTCCGAGGTTCATCAAATGATTATCAATAGATTCTTTAATAATTATAAATCTGATTTTTGGCACTGGGGTGTTGGCCATGATATGTGATTTAAATAATTTCGTCTATTTTTTCTAAGGAGTTAACGATATTTATTGGCTTTCCTGGTAACTTTTCTAGTTTTGCATTAAACCTATTCACCCATATTGTATTAAATCCATAATTAGATGCCGCATGCATATCCCATGCATTGCTTGAAAAAAACATAACGTTTTCTTTTTTAACTTTCATAATTTTTTCTACTAAATCATAAACTTTTTTGGATGGTTTATATGTTTTACACTCTTCAACCGATAATATTTGATCCAGAAGTTCTCGTATATTTGCGTTGTCTACTGCACTATTTAACATTTTCATGCTTCCATTAGATAAAATACCAGTCTTAAAACCTTTTTGTTTTAATTTTGTTAATAAGTCTTTTACCTCAGGGTAAGCCTCTAACTTTAAATAAAGTGCTAATAGTTCCTGCTTTAACTTAATATTATCAATCTCTAAGGTTTCCATGGCATAATCTAATGCATGAGATGTAATTTGCCAAAAATCTATATATTCATCCATTGAATTTCTCAACCATGTATATTCAACTTGCCTTAATCTCCAAAGAGACGCCAAACTTTCCCATTTATGTCCCACTTCTTTAGATAACTCTCTACATGCGGCATTAACATCAAATAAAGTACCATATGCATCAAATATGCATGCCTTAATCTGTTCCATATGACTATTTCCTTTCGCTTAAGAACTCGTAAAATCCACCTTTGTTTTTTTCAAACCAATTGGTATATTTTTTATTATTTATTCGCCTTAATGCAAAGACTCTTGCTACTTTATAATTTCCAATTTTCAATGAATAAATTTGATATTGTCTATACGCTATATCGATCTTATGAGAAAAACCACCTTCTTTTGTAACAGACTTATCCTGTAAGTTTAATTTATAGAATGCCTCAGTCACCATTTTTACTTTTTTATTATTTTTGTTTATCAAATTTGCGGTGTTGTAAACATCTTGACTTCTTTTATTCCAAAATTCACCTTGTTTTTCTCTTTTTACAAATGGATGGAAACTGCATGGTACTTCACCTATATCAGTTATATTTATATAGTCTTTATCGCATCCTCTAAATTCATCTACTAACTCCTCGTTTCTATAAATTCTAGTTGGTGCAAATGCCAAATCATACTTTTTTACCAAATTATACATATCTTCAAGATAGTTTTGTGACCACTCATCATCTGCATCTAAAAAACCTATATACTTACCTCTTGCTTTTTTAATACCTATATTTCTTGCATTACCTGGACCTGTTTTTATTCCTTTCGTTTTTAAAACTTTAACTTGTATTCCACTTTTCATCTTTGGAATTATATTTTCATAATTCTTGCCATCATCTATGATAATTATCACCTCTATAGATAAATCAGATTTAAATATTTGATTATTAATGGAGCTCAAACAGCTGACCAAAGTTTTCTTTGCGTTATACACTGGCACTATAATAGAAAGATTTATTTTCATTTTATTTCTTTATTTTTCCTTTATTATTATACTTACAATTTATTTTAGCAAAACTATAATTGATAGGAATTTTCCTAATGAAGCCACTTTTATTACATGCAGATTTATGGGATGACTATGCCTTAATTGATAGTGGTAATGGTGAAAAGTTAGAACGTTTTGGTCGTTATTTTTTTTCACGACCTGAACCCCAAGCTTTTTGGGGAAAGAAATTATCTCCTAAAGTATGGAAAAATGTTTCAGGTAAGTTTCTTACTTCTTCTACAGCAGATAATGATGATGTTACAGGAAAATGGTCTTTGGATACTAACCTCCCTAATAAATGGGAATTAAAGTATGATCATATTAGGTTTTTTGCTACACCAACACCCTTTCGTCATCTTGGTTTTTTTCCTGATCAATCACCACACTGGTTATGGGCTGCAAAAAAAATTGAGCGTTTCACACAATTACCTACCAATAATGAACCGCCTAAAATCCTAAATCTATTTGGTTATTCTGGGCTCGCTTCATTGCATGCTGCTTATAATGGTGCATCTGTTACTCATGTTGACGCAAGCAAAAAAGCTATTAATTTTGCATTTGAAAATAGAAACCTATCATCTTTACAACACCTACCTATTAAATTTATTACAGACGATGCCATTAAGTTTGTTCAACGTGAAATACGTCGAAATAATAAGTATGATGCCGTAATTCTAGACCCACCCAAATATGGAAGAGGGCCAAATGGTGAAAAATGGGAATTATTTAAAGATCTTCCATCTTTATTAAAATTAATCCCACAAGTTTTATCGACCAATCCTACTTTTGTTATCCTGAACAGTTATGCAATTAGATGCAGTTATTTATCTTTGCACCATGCGCTAAAAGAAGTTATGCAAAACTTTCCTGGCCAAGTTCATTCAGGAGAACTATCTATTAAAGAGAAACAAAGTAATCCAAGGCAAATTAGCACAGCTATTTTTGCAAGATGGGAATCATTATAGATTAATTAGGATTTTTCCTAATTGATTCATAAAGGGCAATCCCAGTTGATACGGCTAAGTTTAAACTATCTGATTTTCCATTCATTGGGATTTTAATCAATTGGTCACATGCACTTGTTAATTCATCCGTTAATCCCTGCTGCTCATTCCCCATAGCTAAAACAAAAGGTGATTTCCAATCTGTCTTAGTGTAATCAATTGCATTTATCAATGATGTACCAATTAGATTAATCTTATTATTTAACTTCCACTTGATAAAATTTTTAGTTGTCGAAGCTATTATATTTACATTGAAAATAGCTCCCATGCTTGCCCTTACAGATTCATATGAGAAAGGATCGGTACATTCATTCAACAAAATACAATCTTGAGCACCAACCCCATCCATGGTCCTCAATATTGTTCCAAGGTTTCCTGGATCTCTTACGCTCTCTAACGCAACAATATTATTTATACCTAAAACTTGATTTAGCATTTGCCATTTTTGTTCAAAAACACCTAATACGTTTTGAGGGTTACTTTTGTGAGAGATTTTTGTTAGAATTTGAGGTGTGACGCCAATAACGTCGCCACCTAATAATACTACTTCGTTTATTAGATTTTTAATAAATAAATTATTAGTATTAGTAATATCAAATAAAAGATATTTTATAGTCCAATTATTTTCCAACGCCTCTTTGCAAACTCTAACCCCTTCAGCCACAAATAAATTTAATTCTTTTCTATATTTACGTTGATAAAGACTATTAATAAATTTAACTTTTTCATTAGTTAAGCTTGAAATTTCATATTTTTTTCCAGCTTTAACCAAATTACATTCCCTAAACTACTTTGATCTTAGCTGCATTTTTAATAGAAGAAACAAGAGAAGAGAGTCCATTTTTTCTGGTTGGCGACAAATGTTCATCAAGTCCAATTTGCTTTAAAAAACTAATATCAGTATCTAAGATTTCTTGGGGTTTTTTCTCTGAAAAAACTTTAAGCATTAAGGCTATTAGTCCTTGAACTATTGCTGCATCACTATTAGCCATAAAAGTTATAGTACCATCATCATTATAGCTGTTGCTAAAATAAACAATCGATTGGCACCCTCTTAATTTATTTTCATCAATTTTTAAATGATCTGCCATTTGAGGAACATTCCTTCCCATGTCTATCAAATATTGGTACTTATCTTCCCAAGATTCGAAGAAAGAAAAATCTTCTATCAATTCATCAATTTCTTTATTTTGGCCCATTAACTTCTCTAAAAATTAATTTTAAACTCTAATTAAACCTAAACTTATAACAAATCAAGGTTAGTGAAACTAAAACAAGTGTCCTTCAATTTTTAATTATAAGATTGTAATATTAACTAAATTAGAATATTTAGTATAGTGTGAGGATATAGTCATGCTATCACTCAAAAATAAGAGAGTTAATTATTCTTTCTTTAACCCTACCTTTGTTATAACAGTTTTAATCTCTGTTACTTTAATCAGAATATACAGCTTAATTGTTTCTCCAATAGAACTATCAGTAGATGAAGCTCAATATTGGGATTGGTCAAGAAATGTTGATTTTGGTTATTTCACAAAACCTCCTCTCATAGCATGGACCATAGCACTTACAACTAGTATATTTGGTAACGAAGAATGGGCTGTAAGGCTTTCTTCACCAATTTTCCATTTTCTTACATCAATAGTTTTATGGAAATGCGGTCAACTTGCCTTTGGTTTTAATGCGGGAAGAATAGCCGCTTTAATATGGATATTTACTCCTGCAGCTTCATTGGGAAGCTTTGTTATATCAACTGATACACCTTTGCTACTATTTTGGTCATTAAGCTTATTGTTTCTTTTTCAATTGCTTAACAATAGCAGTTATAATTTGGCTTTAGGGATGGGCATAAGCATAGGGTTAGCTTTCCTATCTAAATATGCAGCCTTATATTTCATAATTTTCTTTATTTTATGGTGGTTAATTTACGATAGAGGTTTGGATTTAGATATAAAAAAAATATTTGTTATAATTTTTTCTAGCTTAATAATATCTGCTGGAAATATATATTGGAATTACTTAAACGATTTTGTTACCCTTAACCATACCGTTTCAAATGCAGACCTCTCAGAAATTCTTTTAAATTATAGTAATGTTATTGATTTTCTATCTTCACAATTACTAGTGTTTGGACCAATTATTTTTTTAATCTTCATCTTTATTGTATTTGATGGATTTTCTAAAAATAAAAAACTTGCCCTACTAGCCATGCTTTCTCTACCTATTTTGCTCCTTATTACAATTCAAAGCTTTTTAAAGATTGCTAATCCAAACTGGGCTGTTACCTCTTATATAGCTGCCTCTTTATTAATAAGCGCTTATCTAACTTTAAACAGGTCTAAGTTTTTAAGATTATCTTTCAATACTGGATTAGTAATTAATTTAATTATTTCAATATATATTTTGAAAGTGACAATGGTTGGTAACTTTTTACCAGTGAGTCTAAAATCAGACCCTTTGAGAAAAAATTTAGGGTTTGAGATACTAGCCAATAATCTTGATGAAATTATTGATAAAAAAAATATATCTAAAGTTATTTTTGAAAGAAGAGGGGACATAACCAGATTTAACTATTATTTAAATAGGGATAACAACAAACATAAAAATAAAGTTTTTATTAAAACAAACAGTGTAACTCCTGGAAATTTTTATGAAGCGAATTATAATTATAAATATTCTCAAAATTCTCCAGGAGATAAAATTTTGATAGTTAGGAATTTACCAAATTTAGAAGTTGGTTCATACGACAATCTAAATGACATAAAATTTGTTAAAAGTATTTCTAGCAATACAGTAAAAGATCTTAAAAGAATTTATTATTTATATGAGAGCACTTATAAATAAATCTATTTCTTTTTATTAAAATTTTCAAAAACAGTTAATGTTTCATTACTTACATGATGCTCTAAACCTTCTGCATCATTTTTTGCAATATCCTCATTCACACCAATTTTAATTAAGAAATTATAAACTATCTCGTGTCTTTTTTTACAATAATCAGCTAGTACTTTACCTTCATTAGTTAAAAAAATCGACCTGTAAGGTCTACTCTCAACCAAGCCCTCTCTAACCAAACGTCGAATTATGCTATTTACAGTAGGACCAGTCACTCCAAAATGTTTTGCTAAATCAACAGCTCTTGCTTCACCAGTTTCTCTGATTAAATCTGCTATCATTTCAGTGTAGTCTTCAGCTATCTCGGTGTTTCGTGCGTTACGCACCTGAGCAAATCTATCAGAGTTAATTTTAAATTCATTATTCATAAGCAAAATATCTAAAGTTAGCCTAAGCTAATATATTTTTTTGGGTTTTGCAATTCTATAAAAAATTTGTATTTACACTGGATTTAGATTAAGTAGATATTCATTAAGATTATAGGATTTGTATAATAAAATGAATAATGAAATTGAAACAAAAATAGAAGCTAAAGTTTTTAGGAGACTTGTCGAGCATCTTCAAAACAGAACTGATGTACAAAATATTGATCTCATGAACTTAAGTGGTTTTTGTAGAAACTGTCTTTCTAGATGGTATTCTGAGGCAGCACAAGAAAATGATGTAGATATTACCAAAGACAAGGCTAGAGAAATAGTTTACGGCATGCCTCACGATGTTTGGAAAGAAAAGTATCAAACTGAAGCTTCTGAAGATCAAAAAGACAAATTCCAATCATCATTCTCTAAAGATCATTAATATGGATGATATAGAAAATAAAGGGAATGCTTCAAACGCTAAAAAAGATGAAAGACTAAAAAGTTTTATAGAGAGAATTGAAAGACTGGAAGAAGAAAAAAATAATATTACTTCTGATATCAAAGAAGTATTCTCTGAAGCTAAATCTATGGGATATGACCCTAAAATAATGAGAAAAATATTAGTTTTACGCAAAATGGATATTGACGAAAGACTTGAACAAGAAGCTTTGTTAGACACTTATAGAAGTGCATTGGGTATTTATTAATACATGGTTGACCATTTTGGGGATAGACTTTCAGAAAAAATAAGAAAAACTAAGTCTTTTTTATGTCTTGGAGTTGATCCTCATTTAGATTTAATCCCAGAAATATTTAATGCTAATAATGAGATAAGTAAAATTACAAAAGTTGAAAAATTTTGCTTTTCTTTGCTAGAAGTCGTTATAGGAAAAGTTCCAGCTATAAAACCTCAAATTGCATTGTTTGAACAATTAGGCCCAGAAGGAATGAGCTTGTTATCATCCTTATGCAATTATGCTCATTCTAAAGACCTCTTAGTTATAATGGATGCAAAGAGAGGTGATATCGGTAGCACTAGTAAGGCATATGCAAATGCTTATCTCGGTAAAAACGCCCCATTTCCTAGTGATGCACTCACTGTAAATCCATGGTTAGGACTTGATAGCCTTGAACCTTTTTTTAAAAAAGCATTAGATACGGGTTCTGGTTTGTTTATTTTGGTTCATACTAGCAACAAAGGATCTCAAGACATTCAAGAAGTATTAATTAATAATAATTTAAAATGCTATGAACACCTCGCCAAAATTCTTAAGCCTATAATAGAAAAAAATAACGGTAAATCAGGCTTATCTTCGATCGGCATAGTATCAGGAGCCACATATAAAGAACAAGCAATGTCACTCAGAAAGTTATTACCTACGGCTCCTTTCCTAATCCCAGGATATGGCGCACAAGGGGCGTCCGCAAGGGATGCTTGCGCTCCATTAAAATTAGATAACTATCATTCTGGCCTTAGAAATTTTGGCTTAATTAATTCATCTAGAGGTATTTTGTTTCCTGAAAAATCATATTTAGCAAAGAATGTTAAAGAGTGGCAAGATATCATCTTCTCAGAATTAAACAGAACCAATGACGAGCTTATCAACATTTAAAATATAAGTGAGATAATTAAATGAGTAAATCAGACAAACTTGATGCCCTTGGGGGTAAAAGCAATATACCTGTAAAACCAGACAAGAACGTGTTAGAGAAAATTCCTAACCCTAAAATAGGTATCAATTACTCTATAAGGTTAACCTGTCCTGAATTTACTTCTATATGCCCAGTAACGTCTCAACCGGATTTTGCTTATATTATTATAGATTATGTGCCAAATAAGTTCATAGTAGAGAGTAAATCTTTTAAACTTTATCTATTGGGCTACAGGAATCATGGTGCATTTCACGAAGACTGTACAGTTTCACTTGGTCAAGATATTATAGACCTTTTATCACCTAAATGGCTTAGAATTGCTGGTTACTGGTATCCAAGAGGAGGTATTCCAATAGATATTTTCTGGCAAACCGGAAAACAACCTGAAAACTTATTTTTACCTGATCATGATGTACCAAATTATAGAGGTCGAGGTTAAAAATTTTTCAATTTTTAATAAATCAAAATCAATAATTTTATGAGGAAAATAGAATGTTACCAAAAAAAGTAGATTGGCAATTAGTCGTTCTCGTTTGCTCCATAATAATTATTATGATTATGGGAGTCCGACAATCTTTAGGCTTGTTTTTAGAACCAATTAGTCAGTTTATGAAAGATGGTAAAGAATTTTTTTCATTTGCCATTGGTTTTCAGGCAATAATCTGGGGCGTTGTTACTTTTGGCTTAGGTATACTCATAGATAAATTTGGTCCCCAAAAAGTTTTGGCTTTTGGAATAATTTGCTTTGCATCTGGCATCTTTTTAATGAGCAACCCTGCTAATCAACTTACATTATTTTCTGCAACTACATTAATGGGATTTGGATTAGGTGGTGCAGGCATGGCTACCATGGTAAGTATTGCAGGTAAAGTTGCACCTCCAGAGAAAAGATCTTTAGCCATGGGTTTGATTGCTGCAGCAGCTTCATTTGGTCAATTTGCAGTTGTCTTGCCAACAATGTGGATGAATAAAGAATTTGGATGGGAAACCAGTCTTCTTGTTTTATCCACAATTTCAATCTCACTATTATTACTTCTACCTCTTCTAAATAATACAAATGTAACAAATAATAAAAAAGAAGAGTTTCAAAACAGTCTTCAAAATACGTTGATGTTTTCCTTAAAAGAACGAAACTATATTTTATTAATCATGGGTTTTTTTGTGTGTGGCTTTCACGTTACTTTTATAGCATTACACCTACCTGCTGATTTAATGTCTAAGGGTATATCTGCAGAAGTGGCAGGTTGGTCTCTTGCAATCATTGGTGTTACAAATATCATTGGAACACTTAGCTTTGGATGGTTGGGAACAAAAGTTAAAAAACCAGTGCCTCTTGCGTCCATATATTTAATGAGGTCTCTAACTATCACAATATTTGTTTTATCTCCTCCTTCTGCGACAGTTGCCCTGTTATTTGGAGCAGTAATAGGCATTTTGTGGTTAGCTACTGTCCCAATGACGAATGCCATTATATTATCATTTATAGGACCTAAATATTTAGCGACATTGTCTGGTATATGTTTCATTTGTCACCAGTTAGGTGCCGTTTTAGGAGCTTGGTTGGGAGGTAAGTTTTTTGATACCTATGGAAGTTATGAAAATATGTGGTGGCTAAGCGTAGCACTTGGTATTATTGCTTTCTTGCTAACTATAACTGTTAAAGAAGAGCCCTTCTCAGTAAATTCAGAGATCAAACAAACAGTTTAAAAATTTAGTTCGTTAATATTCTTATATTCATCTAAACATTCTGGATTGGCTAGGGCCGTTTGGTTGTTGATTTGTTTATTATGGATTAAATCCCTAACTGCAAGTTCTGCAATTTTACCTGACTTTGTTCTCGGAATATCATTAACTGCAATAATTTTTGCTGGAATGTGCCTTGGTGACGCCCCGACTCTAATTTTCCTTTTAATTTTATCTATTAAATCTTGGGTTAAATCGTTATTTTTATTTAACCTTATAAATAAAATGACTCTCGTATCTCCTTGCCATATTTGTCCAACAACCAAACCCTCAAGAACTTCTTCAATTTGTTCAACTTGTCTGTAGATTTCTGCTGTTCCAATGCGCACTCCACCGGGATTTAAAGTTGCGTCTGAACGACCAAAAATTATAAAGCCATTATTTTCAGTCTTTAATATATAATCACCATGGCACCATATATTAGGGTATTTATCAAAGTAGGCATCGTGATATTTTTCGTTGTTTTTATCATTCCAAAAATATAATGGCATCGTTGGAAAGCTTTGTATGCATACCAATTCACCTTTTTTATTTTTTAATGAATTACCATCATCATCATATACGTGAACATCCATTCCTAAAATTGGTCCTTGTATTTCCCCTCTTCTAACAGAGGACATTGGGTTTCCACCTATAAAGCAACCAACTATATCTGTGCCACCAGATAAGCTTGCGACCGAAACATCTTTCTTTACATTTTCATATATGTAGTCAAAACTTTCATGAATAAGAGGCGATCCTGTTGACCCTATTATTTCTAAATTTGTTAAATCATATTTATCAATAATATTAATTTTTTCCTTACTTAAAGCATCAATATATTTTGCGGAAACGCCCATAAAATTTATATTTTCACTACTCACATAATCCCATAAAATTTCTGGATTTGGATAAAAAGGTGACCCATCATATAAATAGATTGTAGATTTTAGCAGAAGGCCTGACACTAACCAATTCCACATCATCCAACCACAAGTTGTAAAATAAAAAACTTTACTATTTTCTCTTGCATTAGAATGCAAGCCCATTTCAACTAAGTGTTTTAAAAGAATACCACCATTTGAATGAACAATGCATTTAGGCTTGCCAGTCGTGCCACTAGAAAACATTATATATAAAGGATCATCAAGACTTAGAGCTTCAAACACTATATTTTCAGTAAAGAATTTTTGTTGTACATCACTATACTGAATAAATTTATTTGAATCATACTCAGTATTAATATCTAGAAGTGGGGATATTATTACCCTTTGAAGTGATGAGAGAGCTTTAACAACCTCTATGACTTTATTAGTTATATTAACCTCTTTACCATTATACCAATAACCGTCTGTCGTTAGTAGAATTTTAGGTTCTATTTGGCCAAATCTGTCTAGAACACCATCAACTCCAAAATCAGGTGATGCTGAAGAAAATATAGCGCCTATTGATGACGCCGCTAGCATCATTATAACTGTTTCAGGCACATTAGGCATATAAGCAGCTATTCTATCTCCTTTAACAACGCCCTCTTTTTTTAAGAAATTAGCTAAAGAAGCAACCTGTGACTTTAGATCTTTCCATGAAACTTCTTTTCTTACTTTATCTTCAGACTTAAATATTATTGCAGGTCCTCTAGTATCTCCTGACAACATGTTTTCAGCATAATTTACAGTGCCATTTGGAAAAAATTTACTTCCAGGCATTTTGTTTTCTGGTTCAATGTATGGTTCTGTTCCTTTAGAGCCAATAATTTTAAAGAAATCCCAAATAGATGACCAAAATTCACTTTTATTTTCTATCGACCAATTATGTAGTTCAGAAAAACTATCAAGATTTAAATCATATTTTGCATTTATATTTTGTAAAAACCTAAACATCTGAGAAGACTTAACCCTCTCATTAGACGGCGACCATAAGATTGGATTTGATAAAATTTCTTTTTCCATTAACTACAAACCCAAAATTAGCTATAGTTTTTAAAACAATTTTCAGCAAAAATTGCCATTTCATAATCTAATTTTGAGACCCCCCCAACATCGTGTGTAGTTAGAGTAATTGTGACTTTATTGTAAACATTTTCCCATTCAGGATGATGATTTATTTGTTCCGCTTTCATGGCTATCGAGGTCATAAAAGAGAAAGCTTGTTTAAAGTCTCCAAACTTGAAAAGTTTAAAGTATCCATCTCTTCCATCCTCAGTTTTCTCCCATCCACCAATATTCTTAAATTGTTTATGTATATCATCACATTCCATTTCCAAAATCCTTCCTGTTTACTATTTCTCTTATAGGCTTCATATTCGATGCATAAGTTAAAAGTAATTTTAAAACATAATCTATTCTATTATCTAACCACTCAGGAATATTTTTCCCATGAGCCCCAGGATTAAATTCTTCTACATTTCTAATGATAATGTTCTCAGGTATCCACATTATATGAGTGTTTTTGTAAGAAGAAGATCTCAGCTCAGATATTGGATAGGCCCCACCATTCCCACTACTTATGGATACTATCAGTCCGGGTTTATGTGCAAATTCACCATTCCCACATAATAAAAAAATGTTTTTTGCAGCTGGGGTTGCCATACCACCATATTCTGGCACTACTAAAATAAAACCATCTGATGTATTCAGGCTATTTGATATTGAGCTCCATGTATCTCCCCAAACACCTTTGCCATCTTTTTTTTCAGGTGACCAGAGAGGTAAAGAGGCATCTGCCAAATCTAGAATAAAAGTATCTAATTTTTCATCTATATTAGATAAATTACTTAGAAATAAATTAGAAATTCTTTTGGACTGAGAATTTACCCTATGGCTACCAGAAATAATTGAAATTTTCATAGTAACTTTCCTAAATATTGATTAGTTTGACTTCAATATCATTAATTAACATATTAAATTTAACATTTAAACATAAGATCATAATTATGAAAGAAATAGAGATTATAAAGCCAGATGATTGGCATGTTCATTTTAGAGATAATGAAATATTGAAAGCAGTTGTTCCAGAGACCACAAGACATTTTGTAAGGTCTATTGTTATGCCTAACCTTATTCCTCCGATATTAAACGCTAGGCAAGCAATTGAATATAAAAAGAGAATAAAAAAAGCCATTCCTGCAAAAGATAGTTTTGAGCCATTAATGACAATTTACTTAACGGAGAAAACTAATAAAAACGAACTAAAGGATGCATATAATAGCGGTGCTGTTTTTGCAGTTAAACTTTATCCTGCTGGTGCTACAACCAACTCTGAATCTGGGGTAAAAGACATAAAAAAAGTAATGCCTGTTCTTGAAGCGATGGCAAAAATAGGTATGCCAATTCTAATTCATGGAGAAGTAACCGATAAAGAAATAGACATTTTTGATCGAGAAAAAGTATTTATTGATCAAAAGTTAGATTTTATTTGTAAAGAATTACCTGAACTAAAGGTAACTCTTGAACACATTACAACAAAAGAAGCGACTGAATATGTCAAAGAGGGCAATAAAAACCTTGTTGCTTCAATAACTCCGCATCACTTAGCTTTAAATAGAAATGCAATATTTGTTGGCGGCATAAGGCCTCATAACTATTGCTTGCCTATTTTAAAAAGAGAAACTCATAGACAAGCTCTTATAAAAGTAGCTATGAGTTCTAATCCAAAGTTTTTTTTAGGAAGTGATACTGCTCCTCATCTTAAGAAATATAAAGAAAGTGATTGTGGTTGCGCAGGAGTTTTTAATACAACATATTGTATGCAAATATTAGCACAAATTTTTGAAAACCATAATTGCCTATCCAATTTAGAAAATTTTACTAGCATCAATGGAGCCAATCATTATAAAGTAAATATTAATAAACAAAAAATTAAAATAATTAGAAAAAACAAACCAATAAAATTTGAAGATAAGTTGAAAATTAACGATGAAGAAATTTTAATTTTCACCCCAGACTTTCCAGTTTATTGGGAAGTAATAACTTAATAAATTAAATAATTTGAAGGTATAAATTAAATAATTTGAAGGTTAATTATGAGTGTTAAACCAATTATTCTCTGTGGAGGTTCTGGGGCTAGATTATGGCCTGCAAGCAGAAAGAGTTTGCCCAAACAATTTCTTCCATTGTTTGGAAATAAAACTTTGTTAGACTTAACTATAGAAAGAATTAAATTAGTAAAACAAATAAAAAAACCAATTTTAGTCTCTTCAAAAGATCACAATTTTATTGTAAACAATGCTCTTAAAAAGAATGATCTTAGAGCCTCACTAATTTTAGAACCTGTTGCGAAAAATACTACTGCGGCTATTTATCTCGGTGCCCAAAACTCTCACCCAAACGATGTTTTGGTTATTATGAGCTCTGACGCCTTCATAAGTGACAATCATTATTTTGCCCATAAAATCAATGATATTTCTAACAAGATAGACCACTCAAATTGGCTTATTTTTGGCGTAAAACCCAAATATCCTGCAGAACAGTACGGATATATAAATGTAAATTTAAAAGACACTGGAAAGTTACAAAATGTTTATAAGGTTATTAACTTTATTGAAAAGCCCTCAAAAAAGAACGCAGAAATAATGATTAAAAATAAATCCATTTTTTGGAACTCTGGTATTTTTATGGGAAGAGCTTCTATGATAATAAACTCTATACAAAAGCATGCACCTAAAATTGCGCAAGAATGTGATAAAGCTTATCAAACACAGAATTATAATCCATTAAATGACGAAATTAATTTTAACAAAGATGCTTTTAATAAAATTCCTTCTGAGTCAATCGATTACTCAACTATGGAAAACGCAGATAATGTTTTGTTTTCACCTTTAGAGTGTGAATGGGATGATGTAGGTTCTTGGGACGCGCTTTCAAAAATTAGTAATTTAAAAAATGATAAAAAAAATGTATTTGAAATAGCTACTAAAAACACTTTTATTAAAAATGATAAAAGAGTAATTGCGGCAATTGGAGTAGAAGATCTAATTATTATAGATGATGACAATGCTACATTAATCGCTAAAAGGGGGCATACAGAAAAAGTAAAAGATATAGTCAACAAACTTCATCTAGATAAAATGGAAGAAGCATCTGAACATACATACGAAAATAGGCCTTGGGGAAAATTTATTAATATTTTAAGCACTGAATATTGCAAAGTCAAAAAAATTGAAGTTTTACCTAAAAAAAGACTTTCCTTACAATACCATAACTTCCGAAGTGAACATTGGTTAGTAGTAAAAGGCCAAGCTCATGTTTATATTGATGGTGTTATAAAAACTATAAATTCAGGAAATTCAATAGATATTCCTATGAAAAGCCAGCATTATGTAGAAAATAAAACTGATCAAATATTGATTATAATAGAAACTCAGTTGGGCACATATTTTGGTGAGGATGATATTGTCAGGCTAGATGACCCATATAATAGATAATTGTTTAAGCATGCTTAAAAAAGAAAACATAAGATATTTAATTGTTCACTGTTCTGATACACCCAACGAAGAAGAATTAACAGCAACTGAAATACATCAAATGCATTTAGATTTTGGTTGGGATGGCATTGGCTATCATAAAATTATACTAAGGAACGGTAAAATCCAAAATGGACGACCAGAGTATTGGATAGGAGCACATGTAAAAGGCAAAAACACTGTTTCCTTAGGAGTATGTTTAATAGGAAGAGATTATTTTACAAGAAAGCAATTTGTGTCTCTAGAAAAAATACTTAAATCATGGAAAAAAGATTATCCACTTGCTATTATTGAAGGTCATAGAGACACAGAAAATACCAAAAAAACATGTCCTAACTTTAACGTTAAGAATTGGTGCAAAGATAGAAAACTACTTTAAAAAAACTCTTAAAATTATAAAACCTTCTACAAAATTATTTTCTAAAAATAATAATGTGTTGCAACTAGAGACAGAATGTTTGTATGGGGAAAGCTTTGAAATTGTTCAGATTGAAAACAATTTATGTTACGGAACACTCTTAACAGATCAATATAAAGGATGGTTAAATTTTAATGACCTTGGTGAAATTCCTGAAGCTAATTATAGAGTTTTATCAATAAGAGCTATTATTAATGAAAAAAATGATGTTAAATCTAGGACAGTAACATATTTGCCGTTAGGTTCTCAAATTCATGTTGTTTCTGAGGAAGGTGATTGGTTTAAAATTTTTTTAGGTTTTAAAGATTTTAAATTTGGATATGCTTTTAAGAATAATCTAATTCAAATATCAAGAAAAACATTAGATTGGGTTAGCGCAGCAGAATCTCTTATAAATACCCCCTATAAATGGGGCGGGAGGAATAGTATAGGAATTGATTGTTCTGCTCTAGTACAATTATCGCTTCAAACTGCTGGAATTAATATCGGAAGAAACTCTTCAGAACAAAAACTATTTAAAAAGCTGCGTTTAACTGATTTAGATAAAAGCAAGCGAGGTGATTTAATTTTTTGGGACGGCCATGTTGGAATTATTACAAACAAAAAACAAATGGTTCATGCAAACGCCTTTAAAATGATGGTTTCAATAGAAACTACTAAAGATGTAATAAAACGAACAAAAGAATCTTATGAAATTTTTAGAATATCCTATTAGTTATTTAGTATAATCAAATATAATTAAATCTTTTTTTGTATTTAAATTAATAGCTTTGAATTTTTTATGTTTAACTAAAATAAAAAAGATATCAGATCTCTCTAATGCTTTTTCAATACTTTGAGTTTTTATATTCAAAAATTCATCTACAAAAGGATCAACTACAAAAAAATTTGTAAAATTTTGAGAGACTTTTTTAATTATTTCAACTGCGGGAGCCTCTCTAATATCGTTAGAATTTTCTTTGTAAGTAATACCCAAAAAAGAAACAAATGGTAACCTTTTGTTTTGATCAAAAAAATTTTTAATTTTCTGTTTAATATCCTTATATACATAAATGGTTTTATCTGTATTAACCTCTCTAGCTGCTTTCATCATTTTAGAGACCTCATAATTCTCACTTATTAAAAACCACGGATCTACTGGTATACAATGACCTCCCACCCCAATTCCTGGTTGTAAAATTTTTACTCTTGGGTGATGATTTGTAAGGTTTATTACTTCAGAAGTACTTATATTATTATTCTGACATATAAATGATAATTCATTAGCAAAAGCGATATTGACATCTCTGTAAGCATTCTCGGCAAGCTTACACATCTCTGCAATCTTACTTGTTGTTTTAAGAATATTTCCTGAAACAAATTTTTTATAAAAATTAGCAATTTTATTAGTACTTGCTTTATTGATACCTCCTACTATCCTTGTATTATTTTTTAATTCAAAAATAATATTACCTGGTAATACTCGTTCAGGACAATAAGCTATATACAATTCATTTATATCAGGCCGGAAATTAAAAATATATTCCTTAATTTTTTCGGTAGTACCAATTGGTATTGTTGATTCGATAATAATTGAATCTTTATTCTTCAAATAAGGTATAAAGCTATCGATAGCCTGAAAAACAAAAGTAAGATCTGGCTGAATCTGTTTATTTAAAAACTTAATTGGAGTTGGTGTACATATCAAAAAAAAATCTGAAATAGTAGGTATGTTCAACAACTTTAAATTTTTTCTTTTTATACTTTTTTTCAACAATGACCTTAATGAAGGCTCATTTAAATCTATATTATAACTTTTAATATTTGCAATAACATCTTTATCAATATCTACGCCGTATACGTTAAAAGAAGCGTTAGCAATCAAACATGCTGACGGCAAACCAATATACCCCAAACCAATCACACATACTTTTTTATTCATAAAGTCTATCTTTCAAAATGTTTACAATTTTTTTGGCTGCTTTGCCATTTCCATAAGGATTGCTTATTTTAGACATTTTCATATATTCATTCTTATCAATTAATAAAAGATTAGCCTCTTCAATGATAGATTGGACATTTGAACCAACCATTTTCACCACACCTTTTTCAACACCCTCTATCCTCTCAGTTTTATCACGCATTAGAAGAACAGGTTTTCCTAAAGATGGCGCCTCTTCTTGGACTCCTCCACTATCTGTCATAACAAAAAAACACTTACTCATTAAAACTGAAAATTCTAAATATTCCAAAGGTTCAATTAATAAAAAATTTTTAAATTGTTTTGTAAGTTTACTAAAGCTATTCCTAACCAAGGGGTTTGGATGAATAGGATACACAAATTTAATTTTAGGATTATTTTTAGCTAGAAGTGATAATGCGAGCATTATATTCTCGAACGCTTTACCAATATTTTCTCTTCGATGTCCAGTTATTAATATAAACTTCTGAGATTGCCAATCAAAATTTATTATACTATCTAAAGATTTATTAACTTTTTTTTTTATTATCTCATCATTATTATACAAATTTAATGCCTCTAGCAAACAATCTATGACTGTATTGCCTGTTATAAAAATATTTTCTTTAATTCCTCCCTCTTTTAATAAATTCATTTTATTTAATTTAGTCGGTGCAAAATTAAAATGAGATATTGTGCTTATAGATTTTCTATAAAATTCTTCTGGGAAAGGTGCCCTCATATCAAAAGATCTAAGGCCAGCTTCTATATGACAAATTTTAATATCATTATAAAAAGCAATTAAAGCTCCAGCGTATGAAGAAATTGTATCTCCTTGAACCATAATTAGGTTTGGATTTACTTCTTTTACAACTGCATTTAATTTTTTAATTAAAGAAGAGGTTAAGTCTGATAAGGACTGGCCCGGTTTCATCACCCTTAAGTCGTAATTAACTTCAATTTTGAAAGAACTAATTAATTTTAAAATTAGTGATTTATGCTGTGAAGTAATACAAGTGATGGTTTCAAAAAAATCTTTATTTCTACTTAACTCCCAGAAAACAGGGGCCATTTTTATTACTTCTGGCCTAGTCCCAAATATTAACAAAATTTTATTTTTTTTTTTCAATTTTAGCGTGCCAAACGTGACAACGTGACAAAAACCTCTGAAACGCAGTATACAAGGGGACTTTGCTTGGCACACTTTCATCTTTTTTTGTCACACTTGTCACACTTCTTTGCGCCATTTATACAAGAGACGCCTCGAAAACTTCATTTTTTACGAGTTGTGATATCTTATCTCGCAAAATACCCCTATATAGGAGAACACCGATGAGCGACAAAATCGCCTCGCAGATAGAAGAAAAAGAGGGCCGCAAACTGACTAACCGTCAGCGTGAGTTCTGTAAATATTTTGTCCAAGGAATCTACTCAAACGCTGAGTGCGCTCGAAAGGCAGGGTTTGCCGCGGAGAATGTTGCCGTAACCGCGAGCAAGCTTCTTAATGGCCGAGACTACCCTCACATCTTGGAATACATCAAGGAACTACGCGAGGAGCGCGAACGTCGTTATGGCGTCACGCTGATAGGCCAGATGCAACGTCTGGATGAACTATCGCGCGGAGCCGAGGAGTCAGGACAGTTTTCTGCCGCAATCAACGCAGAGAAAATTAGGTCAGCGTTAGGCGGCCTGACAATCGACCGACGTGAAGTCACCAACAAACTGGATGATATGTCTCGAGCCGAGGTGATCGCCAGACTGTCGGAATTACAGAAAAAGTATCCGCACGCATTTATTGAAGGGGAGTATAAGGATGTCACGGGGACCGGAAGCGAACTTTTGGAACACAATCCGCAAGAATCTGCCATCGAAATGCAAAGCTTGGAGAGTAGAGAACCGAGTCACAGCAGGAATGCCTGACGTTTATGCAATGTATGATGGAATGCCAGTTTGGTTGGAATTAAAAACAACTAAATCTAACACAGTCAAGTTATCGCCTACGCAGATATCGTGGCATACCGCTCATTCGCACTGTAATGGCCTCAGTTTCATCTTAGTAAAGCACCTCGGGACAGGACACCTATTTTTATTTCAGGGGCATAGAGCGCGTCTCCTTGCCTCTGAGGGCCTAGGTTCGGGGTTCGATTTTCGGGGTACTCGGATCGGGGACCTGTTCGGGGCAATATATGACCAATCTCGGGAGCATTTCGGGGCAATATTAGAGCATTCGGGTTCGGGATCGGGATAATTTCGGGGCTATAAAAGGAAAGCCCCCTTGCGGGGGCTTGGGTTAGCAGTTGGAGGACTACTGAAACGAAGTATCGCGGTCCAAGGACCGCGGGTCAAGTGCCTAGGCCGTCATGCGACGGCCCGCTGTCTGATTTTTATTTCGGTGTCATCAAACGAAAACATCGCTTTTGCTACCGTCACATAGGATTCGGCGTCGCGTTTGGTGCTGAATGATATTAAACGTTTCCCGGTAACGTATACGTCAAAAATAATAATCATGGTTAGCTCCTAGGGCCGCGGACTATGCCGCGGCGATTAGTTCTGGATTGTCGATAATAAACGGGCTATTGGATTTTTTCGCCTCGTGACCTTTGACGCGTAGCCCGATAATGCTATCGAGCTGTTCTAGGTTTGCGATGTCTGATATATCGCCGTCGTATACCGGACGGCCTAGAAACTGACTAGGCAATCCGCCGCGGAAAACCGCCGTCATGGGTACGCGATGCTCGAGAGCGCGCTTTACTTGGTTCTGAAATTTTTCAGCTTTTGAGTAGCTAAACATTAACCGATAGTTTTCTGGTGTCTTGCC
>CAKZQZ010000032.1 GCA_937142855.1 uncultured Alphaproteobacteria bacterium
CGCCTTTCACACCTCAAGCTCCGCCTTTCACACCAAAAAGCGCGTCTGTCAGCCCTAGCATTTATTCAGGTCCAATAGTACATAGAGATGCACAAGGAAATGATGCTCTTGATGGATTAAGCGCTGAAGATCGTGGTCTTAATGATACAAACCCGGTTAAAACAGGCATGCTGCCTAAGCTCGCTACAGGAGGATTAATTCCTGCTGCTGGTGGAGTTGATACAGTTCCTGCAATGCTTTCTGGCGGAGAGTTTGTCATGAACGCCGCTGCCACAAGAAATATTGGCGCAGGTAACCTACAAGCTATTAATTCTGGGACTGGAGTTGGTGATAATTCTGATTTGGTTGCAAAGCTTGAGGAGCTTATTCTAGCCACTGAAGCATCTCAGTCTACAGGAGAGATTAATATTACCGTTAATGGGTCTAATGGCACAGATACTCAAAACTCTGGGCCAGATGCCACAGATCAACAGAAACAACTCTCTGAGAGAATTAAAGTTGCAGTGAAACAAGTAATTGCTGACGAGAAAAGATTAGGAGGACAACTTAGAAGATAATGTTTGGATCAAGATTAAATGACGAAGTAAATGTCGCCATAGATGGATTTGAAATTTCTGGCGTAAGCTCTATAGACTTTTCATATTCTAATAGTGCAAATATTATTAAGCCTCTCGGCTCTAAGAAGGGATTAACTACTGTTGGTGGATCTACACAACAAAAAGTTTCTATTTCTTCGCATATGATATATAATGATCCACTTTTGTCCAATACTGGAACTAATGTTATGAGTGGCAATATTAGATATTCAGATATTGCATACAGATTTTCTGAAGGATACTTAGATTCTTATTCTGTCAATTGCGCTGTAGGCACAGTGCCAAAAGTTAACGCCTCCATCCTTATTTATGATGAGCTTCTATCAGGTAGCGAGGTCTCAAGTGATGCTGGAATAACCAGCGAGATTTCTATAACATCTCAAGGATCTATAAATGTAACTTGTGATAATTCTACGACAAATAGAGTTATTGGTTTTGATTATTCTATTAAATCTAATAGAAAACCTCATTTTTCAATAGGTAGTGAAACTCCTGCTTCTGTCGAGCTTATCCTACCTTTGGAATTTACAGCTCAGGTTCAAATCGAAGTTGATGAAGCTTTTCCAGAAAGCTCTTTTAGCTTTTTAGAAAACAGAGAAAATAAAACTGTTGTTTTTGATATTAACAGGAAAGACGGTACTAATCTTCAAGAGTTGACGATTCCTAACGCTACGCTAGTAAGCGAATCTATATCAGCTTCTGATAATGGCTCTGCGGTTTTAAACTTAAATTATATTGGTCATGGCTTCTGATTTATTTTATAATAGAGATTCAAACATTTCTGGGGTAACAATTGAGACTGATTATGCAGATCTCAATCTAACTCCTGTTTATGGCTCGAAGGTATCTTTTAAATCAAAAAACTTTACTTATGAAGTTGATGATTTTCACATAAACTCTATTCCATCTTCACTCAACAGTTTAATGGCTGAGTATCAAGTTAGATATGATGTCAACGAAACAAATGCCCAAAAAATAGCTGCATTTATCGAGAGTAAGAATGGCAATCAATTATTTGAATTTAATATTGATAATAGCGGTATTTATAAATCTTTATCTGGGGTCTCAGATAATTATAGTATCAATCATATGAATAATCAGCACTATGAAGTTGCTGTTTCTTATTCTGTAGATGAAGCTCCAAATCTATTCAATTGGTCTGGGATGAATTTTGTTAATTTAAATGTCCCCACATTTAACTCTTCAGCGGAATATAAGAAATATGATGTGGTGTACATGAATAATAATACTAATAAATTAAATAATTTTTATTATTGCACTGGGGATCATAATGCGTCTTCAGCAGAGTACTCCCCAACGGGGTCTTCTTCATTTTGGACTCAAGATTTTTTCTTTAAGCCTGATATTGGTTTCCAGAACGATGTAAAGCTAAAGAATGAGGTTCTTGAATTTAAAAACTCATTTAAACAAAGAATCAAAACAAAAGATAACAACGCTTCATTCCCAGTTAATTATACTTTTACAGATATTAGCGATAAGCAGCTAAAATGTATGCTACATTTCTTAGAGAATAAGGCTGGATACAGAAGGTTTAGACATGATATAGAATCTGTTTATAATAGACCAAAAGTTATGTATTGTCCAGAATGGGATCATACGTGGAAGTTTTATAATGCACATGATTTAAATGTGGCATTAGTAGAAGATGTTTTAGGTGTAATCCCAACAGGAAGTTGATATGGCTAGAGATATTTTAAAGAGTAATAATTCAATTGTGATCGCTGGTCAACGACCTGCGTTTACAACTGGTGACAGAACTGGGAGTGACATGAGCGGCGCTTACATGAGTGCTGTCCAGAGTGTCTCTGTAGGTTTTTCTCAGCAAAGGCAAAAATCAAAACAAATAGGTTCTAAAAATTTAGCCGTTAATGATATAACCAGAATGCCTGATGTTGATCTTAGTATAAGTTATTATTATACTCCAGCAATGTTTAATGAGAATATGTTGGGGCTTATTGACGCTAACCCTTCTTATGATGGAACTGGTTTCTTTAAAGATTATACTAATGAAGATCAAAACTTTTATATAATAAATCATGAGAATCAGGGGTCTGATATTATTAATAATGGAAGCTCTGAAGTAGGTAATTTAACAGAAGATTCAGAAGTTATTTCTATAGGCAATGCTTTTTTAACAAATTACTCTTTAGGATTTTCTGTAGGGTCTGTTCCAATTGTTTCTACATCTTACAAATGCTCAAACATTAAAATGGAAAATGGAGCTTTTGACGAATGTTTAAATCCAGCAATTAATTTACAGTCGGGAAACAACACTAACGTTGGTGTTGTCCAATTAGAGGATGCAAAAGTAAGTGGATTTGATTATTACAGCAGCCTTAATAGATTTAATCCGCCATTATGCTCACCTACAGATGTCAATGTGACATTGCAGAATTTGCAGATTGGCGGTGCGCCTATCAGTGGTGACGCTCACCTACAATCATTCTCGTTCGACATTCCAATCAATAGAGTGGATCTGTTTGGTTTGGGGAGCGACTATCCATATGGAAGGAAGATTCAATACCCAATTAACTCATCTATTAACCTACAGTTTTTAGTGTCTGGTTTTGCTACGGGAGAGATTGCATCTTTGATTACCAATGAGTCTGGATATGATTTTGATATCCAAGTCATAGATACAGCAGAGGAGTATCAAAATACATTTTCGTTTGAAGATGTTAAGTTGGAAAGTTCATCATACCAGATGGATGTTAATGGAAATATGACTTACTCTTTAGGATTTAGCTTTGAGATAACCAATTAAAATTATGGGCTTAAAAATTAAAAATAGTAAAAATAT
>CAKZQZ010000033.1 GCA_937142855.1 uncultured Alphaproteobacteria bacterium
TATAATAATCCACAAATTATAAAAATGATTGTAAAAATGAAAAAATTTTCATTAATAAGAAAAGCAATTAACAACCCTAAAATAATTAATAAAATATATTCAATAAACACAAACTTAAAATTCAGTTTTCCCATTGGTGCGGGTCTGAATTTTTTTGTTGGATGAAAAATATCAGTATCTTTGTCAAACCATTCATTAATTACATAATTAGCAGAAGCTATCAAAGATGTAGAAAACAAACCAAATGAAATCTTATATATTAAAGATAGCTCAAAAGTATTTTTTGAAACCATAAACGCTATAAATATTCCAGCTATCATAAAAATCTGCTTAGGCCAGTGATCAATTCTGGCAATTGATAAATAGCTTAATATGTCGAATTTGTTACTCATGTCACTAAATACCAAAAACTTTCAACAATTATCAGGGTATATACTCCTGCTACAACATCGTCTAGCATAATACTGTGTGGGCTTACTGTATTTTTGTCAAAATAATTAGCTGGCCATGGTTTTATGATATCTAGAATTCTAAAAATTAAAAATACAATAAACCACTTAATAAGATTTGTATTAGAATTAATTAATGCAATCCATACCCCAACAACCTCATCAATAACTATTTCTGAGCGATCAAAAATTTTATTAGATTGAAAATATTTCTTTATACTTAACACTCCCAAAATATAAAATAATAAAATTAGAGATAACAACAAATATAGACTACCAAATTGCAAGATAAGATATGCTAATGGCAAAGCTGCTAACGTACCCCAAGTTCCTGACATTGGGCTAATTAAACCAAAACCAAACCATGTAGTGATTAGTATATGGGGTGAAATCAATCCTTGATTATTATGAATAGTTTTTATAATGAAAAAATTTTTTTTTAAAGTAGAAAGTTCTGACTTTACTTTAAAAAAGATATTATATTTACTTTCCACTATTTTGCCCAATTATTGAAATTTTGGGCATAAGCCAACCAAATAAAAAATAAATTAACCTAATTTTTAAAATCTTAACTATGAAGTCAAAAATAAAATTTTCTGGGCCTATTACTAAACCACTAAATTCAATATTTAAGATTTTAAAATAATTTTTTAATTTTTCTCTATATATTCCAGGTCTACCAAGTTTTAACAACCCCCTTTCATTGTAGTCAAAAAGATGTATAAAATACATTAAAGGGTTTAGTTTATTTGGTTCAAAAATAACAATAAAACCATTTTTTTTTAGCACTCTTTTTATATCAATTAAAAAAGATTCAACATCTTCTACATGATGCAATACATCAACAAGAAAAACTACATCAAAAAAATTATCATCAATTGGTATCTTATTATTATGTTGTAATTTAGTTACAATATTTTTTTTTCCATAAATTTTTGCATTATTTTTGGCTGCGTTTACAAAGTCATCAATTATATCAATAGCGTAGACTTCTTTACACTTGTCTGAAATTGAAATTGAAAAGGCTCCAGGACCACAGCCTAAGTCGAGAACTAATTTTTCTTTACTTAAATAAGGGCTTATTTGATTAACAAAATTTTCATATATATTTTTTTTCTTTAAAATTTTGTTTACATTAAATCTTTGGTCAATTCCCAACAAACCTCTATTAACTTTACCTTTGTTGAGGTTATCATAAAATGATTTAGTTTCAGATTTTAAAACCATTATAAATCCTCGTGAATTAGGGTATAATAAAACTTTATATATAAAGTGAACTATTGTATTAATTATATTAATATATAAGTAAATGTAAATCTAAATTGAATTGATATGTCTATTCATGTAACACTTATAGTTCCTCCGGTGGTTTGTCATAATTTAGATCCACATACAGGGATACCATTTATGCCCCATATGGCAGCCCATATGGCTGGGGCATTACATCAAGAAAAATATGATGTTCAAGTTATTGATGCATTTGGTTTGCAACCAAACAATCGGATAATCAGAGATGATTTTATGCTCTTAGGCGTATCAGAGGAATGGATTGTAGATAAAATTAATCCACAAAGTTCTATAGTTTATATTTACTGTAGAACAATGTCTGAATTTACTAGCATAACCAAATTGTCAAAATTAATTAAACACAAAAATAAAAGTATTAAGATTGTCCTTTTTGAAAACATCCAATCGGTTACCTCATTTTCTTTATCGGAAATTTCAAGTGAATTGCTTGATGCAGGCTGTGACATTTTAATGCTTGGTGAACCTGAACTTAGAGCAAAACATATTACAACAGCACTTTTAAATGACGAAGATTTAAACAGAATACCTGGGTTAATTTGGAGAAACAATAATAAAATTAAAAAAACAGAAAATGAAAAATTCAATAAAAATTTAGATGATTTAGCTATGCCCTTATGGGAAAAATTTCCGCTCGAAGGATATTGGCTTGCAGGTTTTGCCCATGCACCAAACACAGACTATAAATTTCTTCCAATTTTAACCTCCAGAGGGTGTCCTTACAGGTGTACATTTTGTATATCACCATCTTTAAATCCAACTTGGAGAGGTAGAAGTGGAAAGTCAGTTGTCGACGAAATGGAATATTTTTATAGAAAATTGAATGTTAGAGAGTTTCACGTATCAGACCTAGACCCAACAGTAAAAGAAAGTAGAACAATTGAAATCTGTGAAGAACTAATAAAAAGAAATTTACCAATTAAGTGGAAATTGGCTCAAGGTACAAAAATTGAAACTATAAAATCTATTTCAACTATTGATCTATTACAAAAATCTGGTTTAACATTTATGGCGTTTTCACCTGAAAGTGGTTCAAGTAATTTATTAAAAATTATGAATAAACCTTTTAATCATGAGCATGGTTTAAAAATGGTCAAAAGAATGAATGAAGTTGGGATAATTACACAAGCTTGCTTTATTGGTGGAGTGCCAGGTGAAACTCATTATGATAGACAACAGAGTTTTAATTATCTAAAAAAATTGATGAAAGTTGGTCTTGACGAAGTTGCCGTTTATGTTTTTGCACCAATACCAGGAGCTGAATTATCCAAAGCTCTAAAAGGATATAATTCTTTTTCGCAATGCACTTTTTCTCCCACATGGAGAGAAGATTATAAAGAGGTTAATAAGTATAGATTTGATATGTACAAAATCTATTTTACCAGACTGATTATAAACCCAAACAAAAGTCTAAAAAGAATAATTGGATTTATAACTGGTTCGCACAAAACTAAAATGGAAATGTCTATAAAAAAACAAATAAAGTTTTGGATTCTTAAATATTTTCCTT
>CAKZQZ010000034.1 GCA_937142855.1 uncultured Alphaproteobacteria bacterium
TTATTAATATTTTCTAAACTTTTTAATACTTTATTCTGAGTTTTCTTATCCATGTACGAGGCATCTAACTTTATTATATTTTGTGATAAAGTATTAATTTCAGGTGTAATCAATTTTAGTCTTTGATGGACATAATCTTCCATACAAGATTGAAGCTTAGGATTAACAGGTGGTGGAGCTGAATTACCTAGAAGAGATAATCTAGTGGGCAAATAATTAACTATAGTCTCTGCATAACCAACAATTATCATAGCAAATATTTGAAGAGATATAAAAGGGATAACACCTTTATACATACTTATTGTTGTCACTACTTTTGAAGCAACACCTCTTAAGTAAAATAAAGCAAAACCGAAGGGGGGTGTTAAAAAAGATGTTTGAATATTGAGACCAATCATAACACCAAGCCATACTGCAGAAATGTTGGCACCTGGATCCATCAAAAGAATTGGGGCAACGATAGGAACAACAACAACTGCAATCTCAATAAAATCAAGGAAAAAACCTAAAACAAAAATTACAATCATTACTATAATGAATTGGCTCCAAAAACCACCTGGCATACCAACTAGAAAGTCTTTAACAACCTCTTCACCACCAAAACCTCTAAAAGCAGCCGTTAACATGGTTGCCCCAAGTAGTATAATAAAAACTAACGATGTAGTCTTAGCAGTTTCCAGCATAACTCCATGAAGAGTATCATCTACTTTAAAAACTCTCCATGCACTCCAAAAAATTGCAATTAATAACCCTAGAGTACCTATTAAAGCTAAAGTAACACCTATAACATCTGAAACTGACTGAATGGATCTAATATTTACTGTATATATTGACGTAACTATCCCAATGAAAAGAATAGATACGATTGCAATTATTGATGGATAAAAACAAGTTTTTTGACCTGATGTTAACCTATAACCAGCCATTATTAAGGCACCAACTGCCCCTATAGCTCCTGCCTGATTAACTGTAGCAATTCCACCAATAATTGATCCAAGGACAATGAAAATTAGGGTTAAAGGAGGAATAAGAGCCAACAAAACTTTAATAACAAAGTTTTTATCTCTCTTACCTTCTAAAGGGACAGCTGGAGCTAAGTCACGCTTAATATATGCAGCAACTAAAATATAGAGCATATATAACCCAACCAGAACCAATCCTGGTAATAAAGCACCCATAAACATATCACCAGCACTAGTGGAGTTAACGCCAAATTCTGATGGCATGGTTACATTACCAGTAGCCTCTTTATACATTTTTTTTCTTGCCATATCTGCAATATCAACAGCACTAGACAATTGATCAGCAAGAATAATTAGTACAATGGATGGAGGAATAATTTGCCCTAAAGTACCAGAAGCTGCAATCGTACCGGTAGCTAATCCATGTGAATAATTATTCTTCAGCATTGCAGGCAAAGAAATTAATCCCATTGCAACCACAGTAGCACCAACAATACCAGTTGTGGCAGCCAAAAGAGCACCAACAAAAACGACAGAAATACCTAAACCACCTCTTACAGTTCCAAATAGCTGTGCCATAGTTATTAGTAAATCTTCTGCGATACGAGAACGTTGTAGAATTATAACCATAAAAATAAACAATGGGATGGCTATCAAAGTATCTCGTTCTACTTCCCAATAAATACCTCTGAAATTGGTAATACCTGCTGTTAACCAATTTAAAGGTCCACCCTGAACAAAAAAAGCAGACGTATCCTGCTCAAAGATAAATCCAAAAAGACCAGCCATAGCTATTGTTATAATTGCAGAACCGGGAAGCGCAAAAGCAACCGGATAACCAGAACCTAAGGCAAAAGCCATTAAAACAAATAAAGTTAATAAAAATAAGTATTCCATAATTACCTAGTCATTAATGAGATAAATTGTCCTGAATTTCTCTTTTTCCATCTTCATTCTTGTAATCTGCATAACTTTCAAACAAATAGCTGGAAAATTGGATCATCATAGATATTGCAAAAATAGCTAAAAAGCTTGCAAGCCAATATTTAGTATACATACCAAAACCTGATTGTGCAGATTCATAACTTAACATTGGATTTACAATGACATTAGTTTTTTCCCACATGCCTAGTAGAAGTATGCACCAACATAAAGTCATGCCCATAAGCACACTTCCATATGAATTGACTATGCCCTTAGTCTTAGAGGTAAATTTAGAGTAAAGAACGTCCACTCTTACATGACCATCTTCAAATAATGTGTAAGCACTTGCAAACAAAAATAGTGCGGCATACCAAAAACGAACTATATCACCTTGAAAAGCTTGTTCATAAGAAAACACAAATCGGGTTATAACTATCAATAATTCAGCAATTACAACCAAAAAAGCTAACCATGTGAATGCAATATGTTTTATAAAAATCCCAACAAAAAAACCTAAAAAAACAAGTGGAATATGAACATAAGGACCTCTAAACTTTGATCTTCCTAATTGAGTTGCTAAATCCTGACCCACAACATTATCTAATAAGTCTTCAACTCTTAAAAAGGATATAATCACGTCAGCAAGACCTACAAAAACAACAGCCCAAAAACAGCTTCTAATGAAATAATTAACAGTTTTGTTAAGTAATAAACAATCTTTTCTTAAAGATTGATCTCTATAGATATAAGACAGGTAAAAAACACCGGCAATCGAAATAAAATAGACAAATATCTCAATAAAAATTTTAAAATAGTCTAATGAAGTAAGTTCATTGTTCATGTAAAATAATTCAAAAATTTTAGGCCATTCTAAAGCAAGTGTAAGGTAAGAATTAAATACAAAAGCAAACATAGTGGTAACCATGAGCCATCCAAAAGATCTAACTATATAATAATATATATTCATATTTGTTTTTGTTTTTAATACTAGGAGGTATACCAGGCATTTTTAAATGCCTGGTAATTTAAATTTTTAGCTTTCAATACCAAGAGCTCTATTTCTTTGCTCATAATAAGGGCCTTCAGATAGATTTTTCCATCTTCCAACATCATCTCTGGCTTTAGCAAAACTCGTATAGATCCTATTAGCCAAATCACTGTGAGCTTGCACTTCTTCAAAAACAGCCTTAGCTCCAATTGCCCATGTATCATACAATTCATCACTAAATTTCCTTACCTTAACACCATGTTCTTCTATCATTTTTGTAAGGTAAGTACCATTGTTAGCATTATATTCTGCTGCGTTGTAATCATTATGTTCATGCGAACAAGCAATTATAACTTGCTTATGAGTTTCTGATAAATCATTCCAAAACTTAGCATTGAAACCAAATGAGTTAAAACCACCTGGCTCATGCATTCCTGGATAATAATAATACTCAGCAGCCTCATAAAATTTCATTGCATAATCATTCCACGGACCAACCCATTCACAAGCATCAATAGCACCTGACATTAAGTTTTCATAAATTTGACCTCCTGGCAATGATACAGGAGAAACACCAACTTTCGCCATAACATCACCACCGAGACCAGGAATACGCATTTTTAAACCTTTAAGGTCTTCTGCTGTATTTATCTCTCTTTTAAACCAGCCACCCATTTGAACGCCAGTATTACCAGCAGGAAGACATTTAAGACCGAAAGAGCCTGCTAATTCATCCCAAAGCTGTTGGCCTCCCATGTGATGGATCCAAGCAGCATTTTCAGTGTAAGTTAACCCATATGGAACAGATGTAAAAAATGCCCAACCAGGATGTTTACCTTTCCAGTAATAATCAGCAGCATGATAAGCCTGGGAATTTCCAGATGCCACTTCATCAAAAGAGTCAAAAGCACCGACTTTTTCACCTGCTGCAAAATAATTTGTTACTATCTCACCACCTGATACCTCTTGTACTCTTTTAGCAAGTCTTTGAGCTCCTGTTCCCAACCCTGGAAAATCTCTTCCCCAAGTAGAAACAATGTTTAGTTCAACTTTTTTTGAAGCTAAAGCTGGAGTTGATAGTGTGGACGCAGCAACTACGCCAGCACCCGCAGCTACACCCGCCTTTGTCATAACCTCTCTACGTTTCATTATGTCCTCCTCATTAAATTATATTTAATTATATATTAGTTATTTATCTAGACACATTTTTTTTAAAATATATATAAAATTTTAATATTTTTATAAAAAATTAGATAATAAAATCACAAAAATATAAATTTGTTAAAAAATTAAACAAAAAAAAATCAAT
>CAKZQZ010000035.1 GCA_937142855.1 uncultured Alphaproteobacteria bacterium
CAATTCCATAGAATGCCAATTCTGATGCGGTACCCCATAACGGCCCGGCTACGTGACGTGCCGGATTCTAAATTTACCATTTTCGTTTCATTTCACAAATGCTAGCGCAGGCAGCAAAAGACCAAATTGCCGCAGCCTGGCTTTTGCTGCCTGCGCGGGTTTTTCAATCTCTATTTTCCTCTCGAAGATTTTTACCGGCATGGCATGTAGCCATTGTTAGCTCCAGTTTATTTTTCCGCTAAAACTTCATAAAATACTGTTTGCTTAAACTCTTTGATTATTTGCCTCTTAGTCTTGAATATTTTACCCCTCTCCATTTTCCTCTTTTCTTTCTTGGTCCATTCTTCTTTAGGTTCAAAACTACTTTCAAATCGAACTCTTAATCCACATACTTCAGTAGTGTAACTATACCAAACCCCTTTAAGCAATCTTGCCTCATTTTTGAATTCTTGGATCGCTCTATCAGTTTCTAATCGGCTATTGCAACCCATTTCTCTTATGTGCTCTTTTAATCGGTTACTCAATAAATCAATAATTCTGGGATCCTTAACTCTGTCACCTGTAGAGTTCCCTATTAAATCTGAAAACAATACAGTTCCCATTTCTGCTTTATCGCTCGAACAATCATATCTAATCACATTTTCTATGATCATTGTGTATTCAATAATACCATAATAAATATCTATTCCTCCTACTATTCCACCACATCCATGCCCAATTAGGTTACTCCTAAATCTTCCAAATTCAGCTGGTATACTTTTATCGTATAGCTCTAAATAATCACAGTATCTTTCTCTATTTTCTATCTCAAGGTTCTTAATCATCTGATATTTAGCAATTAGCTTCTTCAGTGATTTTATGAATTCTCCGCATTCCAATTTCGATCTCTTACTTTCTTCTTGTAAGCACTCACCCTGAATTGACAAACCTAATATTTGCATACTCAAACTATCAATTCTGTCTTTATTATCTTTTTGAATTTCTTCTATAAAATTTTCCAGTAAACTGAATGCTGTTTTTTCTCCCTTTGTTTCATCCTTGAATTGGATACTCGTTTCCAGTTGATTCCAAGCATCATCGTCATTAATATTTATTATCAATCTGTTCAAAACAGAGTTATCTCTATAGTCGATTTGGCTATACAAATTATGACTATCAGAAACAATCAATAAAATTGTACCAAATATTATTGAAGGAAGAATTCTTTTCATCTAGTTCAAATTGGAGCTAACGGCCCGGCTACGTGCTGTGCCGGACTCTAAATTTACCATTTTCGTCTTAATTCTCAAATGCTAGCGCAGACAGCAAAAGACCAATTTGGCGCAGCCTGGCTTTTGCTGCCTGTGCGGGTTTTTCCATCTCTATTTTCCTCTCGAAGATTTTTACCGGCATGACATGTAGCCATTGTTGGCAGCTGTAAATGTCTTTCAAGAAATATGTAGGAAATTATTTCTCATTCCAAAGTACAGTTTTGGCGTTTCTTTTTCACTAAACTTCTTTACGAATTTCTTGAACCTACCTTTTGTTTTATAATGATTTCTTACTCGGTTATCTTTCTTCCAATATGATTTAGCAATCGATTCTATTCTTTCTTCTTCAATTCGAGGGTCCTTTTTACATTGCTCTTTATGATACTCCAATACTATATCAAAAAATGCTTCGCTGTTTAGATGATGAAATTTCACTCCGGAATTATTGTACAAGTTTAACCTTTTTATGGCCTTGTCAAAATCATTATTTTGGAGAAGTTCATCAAAAAATGGTGTAAAAGAAGTAATTAGGTCGCTTGGATAAATTTCATCGATTGGGCCGATAAATCCTCTAAATGGGCATTTTTCATGGATTTTTATTTGAAATTGAATATTACCTCCCCAACATGCTGAAATTGATATGAATAAATTATTTCCAGAGAAAACGTTGATTTCTCTTATTATAGGTAGTATATCATCCCATAAAACATTTTCATTAGATTTCAATGACAATCCATTTTTTGTCCCATGTGTTTCAAAATGAATGAATGGTATATTTTCTTTTTTTGCAGTCTCAGTTTTAATTCTCTCTAATACAGATAAAATTTCTCTTCTCGAAAAAACATCAATTAGTTCTGTTGATAAATTTGGATCGAACCATGCTCTTCTTGATATTATATCATCATGTAATTCTGTTCCAGTTTTTCTTTCTTTCTCACTTAAAGACTGAATTACATAAATTTTGGAAAAATAAATATTGCCTTCTTCAAATTTCATTTATATTTTCTTAAAAATTATAGCTGCCAACGGCCCGGCTACGTGACGTGCCGGACTTTAAATTCACCATTTTCGTTCCATTTCACAAATGCTAGCGCAGGCAGCAAAAGACGAAATTGGCGAAGCCTGGCTTTTGCTGCCTGTCGGGTTTTTCAATCTCTATTTTCTTTTCGAAGATTTTTACCGGCATGGCATGTAGCCATTGTTGGCTGCTGGCTTATTTTATATTGACAGATATTCACATCTAACTCGACTTTTTCTAAGTTCAAGTATTAGCTGTTCAAATTCTTTATTTTTCTGCGATGAATCAATAATAAATTCATATTTGTATGATTTTTCACCATGCATAAAGGAAACCCAATTATTTGCTTTATGTAGATAATTATCTCTTTTGTACTCATAATGATATGTTGCCCCTCTTTCTATTTTTAGGTTTTCAATTTCTTCAAACTTTATCAAAAAGTTATTGGATTGATTGATGACCTGAATACCCTTATCGAAAAATCGTATTTCTCCTTTTTCTTCAAATTGAATTGAGTGAAAATAAATTACACCAGCTATTGTCACAACTATTAACAATAAACCAATAATATTTTCGATATCTAAACCCAATCTTTCTTGAAGACTCATATGTATTTGGAATTGAGTTCGAGGTCTAATTAAAAATCCTCCAATCAGTATTAAAAGGAAATAAAGTGAATATCTTACCCATTTAAGTTTTCGATAATTAGTTGAATCTATGAGTTTGGTCTCAAAAAGAGCTTCTTGGTTCATATTTCAAATCACCTTTACAAAAAATTGCTATTTCTAAGTTTTGTTTTCTTTGCTTGCAGCCAACGGCCCGGCTACGTGCCGTGCCGGACTCTAAATTTACCATTTTCATCTCATTTTACAAATGCTAGCGCAGGCAGCAAAAGGCGATGATGGCGAAGCCTGGCTTTTGCTGCCTGCGCGGGTTTTCCATCTAAATTTTCCAATCGAAGATTTTTACCGGCATGGCATGTAGCCATTGTTGGGCGCTTCCATTTTTTTCTTCGTAAGACCTATGAATAGCGACCGTTTTACCAATTCTGGATACTTCAAAAGGGCCTTTTCTACTGATTTTCCAATCTCACTGAACCGATTCCCTAATTCTGATGATCTCAAATTGATCTTGAAAACTGATTTCAATTTACCTGTTTTGATTCCCGATCTCGAAGACTAATCTCCCTAATTGAGCCAAATTCTTAATCTCCAGTCTTCAATTTGATTCGGCTGAAATCTTGTTTTTCAAGATGATCCTGATTCAAGTTCACCGATTCAATCTACTGATTTTCAATTTCTAAAATTTCAACTTGATTCACGAAGACTCAATTCAATTTGATCAGATTCTTATTCGGTGAAAGGTTCAAAATTCTTGATCTTATCCCCTACCCTATTCAATTCGACGGTTTACCCAAATTCTTATTTTCCGTATTGAGGCCCTAAACGTAAACTCTCTCCAAAAAACTCGATTCCTTTTTTCGATGACAGGGAGCGATAATTGTTAAGGATCTCAATTATTCGGGGAAACGGATTACCCGATAGAAATACTGATTTTCCATTTTTCTGCCTGCCTAATTGGGCTATACAATCAATTGACCGTAACCAACAAAACTCGGGTTCTAAAACCAATTATTTCCGATTTTTAAAGGCAGGCTTAAACCCTAATCAATTGTTTATCAGGTTTTTATTCCCAAATGGAGTGCGCCCAACGGCCCGGCTACACGCCGTGCCGACCATCGGGAGGCATGGACGAGTAGCCTGTGTTGGGTGCATTTAGATTTTCTTATCCAAATAGTTTTTTGTTACGGCACTTAAAAACTTTGTTCCCAATTTGAGATATTCTGATGCCAATTTGTCATTTGGAATGATTATTTTATTCTGCAATAATATTAAATTCCTCTCGTCAATATATTCGCTAAAATTGCTTTTAATTTGTTTTTGACTATTTTCATCTAGATATAGATTATGATGCACTATCCTATTCCTAATAGTTTTGAATGCTCGTAACCTTCTTGAGTTATCATCTAATATAGAGCTATCAATTTCAATTACTTTTCTTAAGAATTTAATTCCCTTCTCAAAATCACTATTACCAGATAAATCTTTTGTTCTGATATTTACTCTAGGTGATTTAGAAAAAATATCACATAGCTCTTTCAATTTAAACTCAAAGAACGAAAAGACGTTAACAACTCCAGAACTGAATACTATCCCTCTTAATTGAAGATCAATCATGTGTACTTCATCTAGAATATAGTTTTCAACCTTAGATTGAAGGTCTTTGTCTTGTATTCCTTTTTTCGCTTCTATAAGCTTTTTATCTACTTCTTCTAGCTCTTTATTGAACCATATATTCGACTTGGCTATATATTTATGGATAGCTTCTGATTCAATGTCCATAAATATATCAAAGTCGGAAAGTTCTCTTTCCAAATCGAATTTTCTAAGTCTTGCCATCTAGCTTTTTTGATATTTGATTAAAGATCATTACAGTTTCTTCCACTCGTTTAATCTATTGATTTAGGTTAATTGCACCCAACGGTTAGCGTATATGCCGTGCCGGTGCTTAACCGGCATGGAATATACGCATTGTTCTCATCAGTTCATTTTAATTAATTTAAAATTATATATTTCACCTCCTTCTTCAATAATGGTAAGTATTAACACTCCAATTTCAAGGCTACTTAAATCTATATCTTTTGTAACGCCAAAGGTCGTTTCAGAAAAAAGAATTCTTCCTGATAAATCTGATACAACTATTTTTGAAATACCATTTTCCGATGTGACTCTTACTTTATCCAAAAAAGGATTTGGAAAAACCTCAATTGTATTTAAAAATAATTCCTCTGTGTCTACAGCATAATCTAATGAAAATTCATCAATTGTTAAATAATTACACTCAAAGTATCCAGGAAAAAAGTTGGAATTGGTAGATGTTGCAATCTGAATAATTATACTATCAGGAGTCTCTTCTGAATACTCAACAATCGGCACTGTAAACTCTTCAAATAATTCAGTTTCTGGAAATTTTTCATCACCATATCCAACTATCAGGATACTATCAAATTCTTCAATATATTTTTTCAAATATACTGTGACTATCATTGAATCATTTGGTTTGACGTCTTGAAACTTATAATAGCCCCTTAGCTCTGACGGAAGCTCATTTATCGGAGTACCAGCACCACTTAAATGCTTGTTTTTTTCTTTTGAACCAAAACGCCTTACAGCTGAATCACCATTGTAAAAAAATACCGTATGATTCCCTCCATACCAAGATTTCAAAAACATAGCATATTCTCCACTATAAGAATCTGTTGTAATGTATCCATCAAATTTGGGGGCTCCAGAAACCCAATTTGATGGATATAATACAGAGTCTCCTAATGAATTAATATACTCTACTTCTTCAAAGCTTCCATTGAGTATTTGACTATTTCCACCAACATAGGCAAAACAGATTATTCCAAAAATTAATAGTAGATTCTTCATTTTTATTTTTTCTTCAGTGACTATTCAATTACCATGATTGAAAATTACTAGATCGTATTAAATTGTTTGCCAATTTACTTAAAAAATGTGCAGCACTTTAAATATATCGTAAATATTTATATAAATTTTAATTTACACTATTTGTTATTAGGCAATTATATATGCTTAAATTTTTGATTAATGATATTTATCTACCTAAATAGTCATTTTTTTGAATTGATGAGAACGCCCAGCGCATGCGACGTAGCTGCGTTTAGCGGCTATGTGCGCATGCGCGATGTTGGGCGCATTTGCCTTCTGATTGTCAATTTAATGATTTTTTCATTTACCTGTCCGGGAGGCGGCCCTTTTTATTCTCCTCTCTTTAAAATTCTCAATCTGGTTATATCTGATTCAATGATTCTAACCACTGTTAATCCAAAATCCAATGATTACAATGGCCAATCGAAGATAACTACCCTGCTTCCGCCAGCCATTTATTTCTCAATTCAAAGTTATTTTTCCAATCGGTTCAGCTTAGATTAAGCTTAATCTTTATCAAATTTACTCAAAGTATCGATGATTATCAATTATTTATTAGCCCAAGATCAATTCTTTTTATCGGTTTGACCCAACAACAAATAAATCATTGGCAGTTTAATATTGATTTTATTTCAATTTTAACACAAGCTACATTTTAGTGCTAAAGTTATTTTTCGTATTATACTCAACGCTTAAATAGCAACATAAAAAAAAGAGTTACGATACCACCTCCCACAATAAATGGGCTCAATATTGAAATCAATAAACTTCCAATTATTCCCTGATCAAATATCAAAATAAATGCAACCACATTCTCATATAGATAATACCAATAAAGCAAAGAAATAGCAGTTGACAATATAATATATACTGTCATAACTAGTATTAGTCCCCAATCAATAGTTCCTTCTTTCTTAAGTTTTGCCATCATGCAAGAAATTTTCAATAAGTTAAATAATAATCATAATAGAGTCACATAACTTAGAGCTACAATAATATAAGCTGGTAATATTTATTATCAGTAAAAGAGAAAATCCTTCGTCAAAAAAATTAGGTTGAAACTTAATCTATTCATTTGCTAAACTACTGATAGTCAACATCCATTTTTTTCTTCCAATCAAAGTTGTTTTTCTAACCGATTCATGACAGATTTGATTATGCTTGTTTTCACCAAATTAATTCAAGAAATCAAAGATTATCAAATGTTGATTAGTCCAATAATTTCTGTCAACTGAAGTGAGATTAACCTGCCGTAAAAACTCTCTCTCCATAAATTCATAATCGACAGATATGAAATCGACAGTATTAATTTGTTGTTACTCGCAAGTAGTTCTCTCAATTCAAAAGTTCTAATCTGTTCAAAATTAACCCAAGATCATCTCTCATTTTTAAAGCCTCCGCTAGCAGCAGGGATTCCTTCAATATTTTCCCTCATTTGAAATTCCTCTCCTCCATCCAAAAATTCATTGCGCCCAACGTCCAGCGCCGGCGACGTGCCCAGCTTTTGCTGGGCATGGCCGCTGGCGCATTGTTGCAGCCAGCGTTCTTTTTTTCTTCTTTATTTATTCGCCGAAATCGAAGCGCAATCGCCTGATTTTCAGTACTTAATTTTCAATCGAGCAATTTTCTTTTTATCGCCCGAAATGAAAGACGATTTTTTAATCTAATATTTACCTGTCAAGTCAAATTCATATTTTGTTATCTCTTTACCTTGTATTCCAAGCCTCACATCGGCTTCTTTTATCTCACCAGAAATCAATTGAACGTTTCTCAAAATTATCGGATTGCAGCCTGAATAGTGGTATTCAATATCGTAAATTCCCGCTTCAAGAAACGTTTGGTATTTGCCGTCAATATCCGTAATTCCACCTATAAGCATTTCTTCATTTCCTGACTCTTTCACCAAGACGTTTACTCCAATTCCATTTTTCTCTTTTATTTCTTCTTCCATCTCTCGGATATATGTAACTTTTGTATTTACTAAGGCTAAAGCGGTATCCATAATTCCAACTGATTCGATTCGTATCAATTCACTTTTCAATCCCTCGCCTGCAAATGTTCCAAGAAATCCACATACAATTTTGGTTCTACATCCGATTATTATCAAACCGACTATCACCAATGCCATCTGCAGGGTTCCCTTCATTTTTTCTTTTTTTCTTCGTTGGCTGCAACGGCCCGGTGCATACGCCGTACCGGCGCTTAGCCGGTATGGAGGATGCACGGTGTTGGGTGATAGGCCCCGGCTTTTCTAATCTACCAGTGTTTCCTTTATCACCTCTTTTACTCGGTTAATATCTTCCTGGGTAAGGTTACTTCCAGTTTTTACTATTCGTCTCTTATCAATAGTCCTGATTTGATCTATCACTACCCAATTCTGATTTCCTCTTTCTTCAATCGCTACTCTTGTCGGATAGCTTTTTGATTTCGATGTTACTGGTGCAATTATTATTGTATTTAAGTGTCTATTCATCTCATCAGGTGATATCACTATACATGGCCTGGTTTTCTTTATTTCACTACCAATTGTCGGATCCAAATTGACAATCACAACTTGGTATTGTTTTATCTTCTTCATCCAGTTGGCTTTTCAAAGTTGCTTATTTCCAATTATTCAATTAGCCTCCTCTTCTTGAAAATCTTCATCTTCAAAAATGTCTTCAATTAACAATTCATCGTCTCCATTCTCATGCATCGCTTTGAATGATGCCTCCCATCCTTCCCTTGGCTTTCTAACTGGTTTAAGGATCAAATATCCTTCCTTTAAAATCAGTTCAACTTTATCCTGAATCCCATATTTCTCCAAGATCGTCTTGGCTAACCTTATCCCTTTCGAATTCCCTATCCTGATTACTGAGATTTCCATACTCTTTATTTAACGTAATTATTAAGTAATTACGAATTTATAGCAACTTTTCCAGCTTGTCAACTATTTCCACTCTTTTTTGGGAATTCATCTATGAAAATTCGAATTGGTTGGTTTTTCTTCTTTTTCTTCATCATACTGCCGGGCTTTCACCCAACGAGCCGCGTATATGCCGTAGCCGACGCACGGAGGCTATGGAATATACGCAGTGTTAGCGGCAGAAAGGTCATTCATATTCAAACGATTCTAAATCTCTCAAAAATGAAAGAAAGTCTCGGATAATCTTATTTTGTTTACGGGCTGCTTGATTATCATCTATAACATCTATCATTATTTGTTCCTTAAGGTTTTCAAACCTTGATTGCAATATTGTTAATTGATCCTCATAATGTTTAGATAGAATACCTCCTCCTTTTTGGATGAATTCACTAATCACTTTCATAGCTTTTCTAAGCTCTCCTTCTTTAACTAAGTTCTCTGCTTGGGTTATTATATCAGAACTTAAGCCTTTCGAGTTAAAAAAGTCAAGTGGTATTAACCTATATTTGAATTCTCTGCGATTACATCTAATTGCATTAATCCCATAATCTTGGTAATCAGCAATTTTATCTTCATCAAAAAAACACCTTTTGTTGGTTGAGCAATTGCATCTTATTTTACGTTGAACAATCAAATTTCCGTACACTTTATGTAATTTTTCAAAAGAATTATTTATCACTGCCAAGGACTGCAACTTTTCAGTTTTAACCTTACTCTCTATCTTAATAAAAACAATATTTTTTGAGTCTACTGGGGATATAAAAATTTCTGCTCTACACCTAGCATTAAATTTCAACATCAATCCATTCTTCCAATAATTATTTTTTTCTATCAAATGATTATTGTCACAAATGAAATATTCAATTAAACCGGCAGGCAAAAAGTCATAAATTACTTTGAGTTCAAAGGTGATATCTTCATCAAATGGTTCATAAGCTGGTCTATTAGCAGAAAGCAAATGAGGAACAATATATACTTCATCAAATTTAGAGTAAAAACACATCTTGAACTCTGTCATTAACTGAATAAGCTGAGTACTCATTGACTTATGCTTCTCATCGTCCTCCCAAATCCTTTCAAAGTCTTCAATCTTTAATTTCCCCTGCTTCTCAACTGAATCGTGATCGTCAAATACTTTATATACTGCATCTGTAGCCCATTCAGGATTTAAAATTATTATATTTTTCAGAATGGGATTTTTCTTAAAATGCATTAACACCCCCAAATCATGTAATTGATTTGTGAAGTGTTCTAATTGCTCATCATTTAAACCTTCTTTTTTACATAAAGAAGAATACTCTTTAAAAGAAATATAATCTTCCTCACGCGCCTCAATTATATCTTTAATCTTTATTCTTACTTGAGACCATGTATCACCAATATGCCTTAATTCGACTATATTCTCTCTTATTATCTCCCCCAAATCATCAATGCCTCTTAAACTCTTACAACTAACTTTAAGGAAATCAACTATGTTTGGGTATTTTTCAACTAAAGAAAGTGAATCAATCTCTTTTTGCCTTGAATCTGATTTATTCATAACCACAATTACTGGGCTTGAATCTGCAAAAGTCTTTATTGTATTTAACCAATAATGAAATCCAAGGTAATTCTCATTCGCTCTTGCGTCCCAAACGAAAAGATAAAGCGAATTTTTTGTTAGAAAAAATTGATGTGTAGATCGGTAAATCTCTTGCCCTCCAAAATCCCAAATATTTAATGTCACAAAATCACTGCCGAAATTTGATTTTACAACATTTTTGACATTTAACTTCCATGTTTTAATGTCTATCCCTTGAGTGGAATCATGGTTTTCAATAAATTTTGACTTTCTATTTAACAGCTTACGGACTAATGATGACTTTCCAACCCCTCCATTACCAACAACAAGTAACTTAGCTTCGAACAATTTACTTGTTTCACTCTTATCAGCAGTAGAATAAAAATAATCCTTGACAGCACTTAGAACATCACCTTGTTTATTGTAAATTTCAATGGGGATATTTTCAATTTCGCAGCCCGTTAAAAATAATGACTTTAATTTTTTCTGCTTAATTATATCTTCATCTAGATGTTTTAATGGATTCCCTGATAAGTCCAATACGACTAACTTAGAATTAATAAAGTTCACGATATCGATTTCTTCGATTAGATTTTCAGAAAGATTCAAATCGGTTAATCTTGGACATACTGAAAAATCTACCCCTACTTTTTTCACTCTATTTTTAGATAAGTTCAAAACTTTCAAGTTTTTGAATCTTCTTAACTCTTCATCAATTACCTCTATTTGATTACCAGATATATCAATCAATCTAATTGAGGGGATATTCGAAAGCTTTATAAAACTAGAATAATCTAAATTATTGTAAGAAGCATTTAACTCGATGATGCTTGGCATTTTTAAGAAGGCATCAGACAATTCACCGATCTGATTGTTTGAGAGGTCAATCTTTTCTAATGAATTTACCTCTGAAACCTCATCAGGTATCTCTTTTAGGTTCATTCTTGACAAATCAAGAAATTTTTCTTCTTTTTCTTTAGCTTTTCTAATCCTCTTTGAAACTTCACTCATATTAGGTGGAAGTTCAATTTTCCCCATAACCTTCAAACCTCTCAATCTTTCCACACCTCCTGACCTGTTACCAATAACTAAATAATCAGCTTTTTCCTTTATGGCTATTGACTTTTGAAACTCTTTTAGAAGTTCTACGTACATTTCATCACTTATCTTTGCTGTTGGCTTATTTTCAATCTCAAAGCCATTGTTGTTAAGGTGTTCAACAATTGTTGTTGTTCCTACATTCAATTCTTTTGCTATTTTTACTAGTCTTTTTGCCATATTTTCAGTTAGTTACCGCAAAACAACCCTATTGTCTTACCGAATATTTTATCTATTACATATATAAGTTGTCATTTCATTATGTTTTTTCAATTGCCGCTAACGGCCAGTGCATACGCCGTGCCGGCGTTTAGCCGGCATGGAGGATGCACGATGTTGGGCGCATCCACTTTTTTAATGAGTTTTCCAATTTATCCTTTTTTACCAGCTCCGTCAAGGCGGCCCTTTTTTATCCTCTTTTCAATCTGATGTTAACCCGATTCTTTGGTATTCAATTGATTCAACGATTCTCTGGCAAATCCATTTATTTAAATGATATCAACTGAAGATACCCTTATCAAAATAAGTTGTCAAAAGTACTGACTAATTACTTGTCCAAATCTTCAAATAATACTTATACGAAAACCAACTTCCAAAGAGGATAATTAAAATTACTAAAACTCCAATGACCAGACTTAAAACAAATCCAATTTTTATAAAAAAACTTATGAATGCCCAAACCGAAATTAAAATAGCAAAACTTGACCCAACAGATGTGTAGAAAGTTATCCTGCTTCTTTCATAAGGGAGAAAATTATCCTTCGACCATATATATTTTTCCCATTTCGTTAAGATTGAATTTTCCGAGTAATGTTGTTCAATAAATTGGGATATAGACCTTGCATGAAGAGTCATTTCGAGAACTTTTAAATCCAAATAAAAACTGACAAATGGGATTAGCCCTATACCAATGACCAAAAATATTTTATTTAATGCTGACTCAAAATTAAACTCCTTGTTAACTATGAATAGAGAAATAATTGCTGAAATAGCAATAAATTTCATTATCGTAAGAGTTTGTACATGGGAAATGTAATAACGTGATTCTTCTTTCAAATTATTATAAAGTTCAACCGCAGTTTCTTTTTCCATGACAAATGAATTTTGCGAAATAAGCGTATATAGAATTTGTCCTCCTAAAGATATAGATTTATTATTAAACTTAGATTAGACCTGTACACCTAACACCTGTTTTTTTTTGTTCACTATTGATTTTCCATATGCCAATGATAATATTCATGCTCATTTTTTTGGGGCCGCCGGTGCCACTGCCAAGCCTTTTTTATTTCAATTTCTTGATTGAATTTATCTTTCCGAAGACACCTACCCTGCTTCCGCCAGCCATTTTCTTTTCAATCCAAAGTTATTTTTTCAATCGGTTCAATACAACTCTTCTTTAACTTTACCTGATCATTATCAGTTCTATTCAAAGTTTAATTGATTATCAAATCAAAATTAGCCCAAGATAATACCTCTTTCATAACCAACGCCCGCCGCAGGGATTCCTCAAAATTTTTCTCCTTTTGAAACTTACTTCCTCCATCTAAAATTCATTGCGCCCAACGGCCCGGCTACGTGACGTGCCGGACTCTAAATTTACCATTTTCGTTCCATTTCACAAATGCTAGCGCAGGCAGCGAAAGACCAAATTGACGCAGCCTGGCTTTTGCTGCCTGTGCGGGTTTTTCATCTCCATTTTCTTCTCGAAGATTTTTACCGGCATGGCATGTAGCCATTGTTAGCGGCTGTTCAATCATTCAACACTTACTCCTATCATTTTCCAAAAAACTGGTTCTGCGATTATCTTAACGCCATACTCTCTAGCTTTTTTAGCTTTTGATGATTGAGTATGTGGATCAGCCACAACTAATATATCAAGCTTCTTTGTTACTGATTTTTTTATCACCAAACCTTTTCCTAAAGCCAATTCTTGAGCAAACGCTCTTTCTATTCTTTGTCCCCTGAAATTTGAAATCAACTGACCTGTAAAACAAACACTTTTCCCCTCTACTTCACTAAGGCTGTTTACCTCTCTATTTTCTAATCCATTGATATCGGTCTTTTCTAGATCAATCATTAGGTTTAGCTTCTCATGAATCCCTAGAATTTTAGACACCTTTTCTAAGTCTTCGTATTCAGAGTTGGAGATGATACGATCAAAAAGATAAACTCTAATCAATCGGCGGAGGTACTCCTCATGTATTTCAATAACTTCTTCTTTAGAAATATCATAATCCCTAGCTAATTCAAATAGCTTAGATGCCTCATTTTCCGTAATAACTCTATCAGACAAAGCATCTTCTAAGATATTTAAATACTCTTGAATTGGTAAGTTTGTAGAGTTAGTATTATTGGGTAATCTTCTTAGCATTTTACTCAACCTATTCTCAGAGGCAGTTTTAGCTGCTTCATAATCCAATCTTCTGACAAGATTTTTTTTCTCTATAATATCTGATGAACCAGTAGGAATAGCCACTATATACTCTGTTGGATCTAACTCAATACCCTCTGATTTCAGTTCTTCCAATAAATGTTTAAATAAGTGCTTTGTAACCTTTGCATCCTCATATGCTGAATGAAGATTCGAATACTCTATGTCAAAATACTCTGCTAAAGATCCTAACTTATATGATGGTAAATTGGGATATACTTCCTTAGCCAAGTCTAAAGTACAGATACCTAATAATTCTATATTCTGCTGAATTGATTGTCTGAGTTCAGAGTTTAGAAAACGAAGATCAAATCTAGCATTATGGCAAACAGCTATTCTACCATTCAACAGATCAATAAGTTGGTTATAAATATCTTTAAAAGATGGAGCATCTTTAACCATTTCAGATGTGATCTTATGAACCCACGTTGCTCCCAAGTCTCTTTTAGGATTAATCAATGTTTCAAATTCTTCTAAAACATCTCCTGCACTATTGATTACTATCGCTCCTAGCTCTATAATTTTGTCTCCCATTTTAGGAGAAAAGCCTGTTGTCTCAACATCTAAAATTACATATTCGAAATTCCTCATGCTACTTCAACTTTTCTTGAAGTTTAGAAATCTTTGTCTTTAGACCAATCTGATTGTTGATTGCTGTTGCCTTTTGAAAATACTCAAGTGCTTTTTCATAGCGCTCAAGTAATTCATACTTCTCCCCAATTTCTTTATATATCTCAGACTTTCTTGCATCTGTACTCCCATTTGCGAATAATTCCAAATGGATAAAGCTGCTTTCTTTATCACCTAGTTTTTCATATAATTTGGAAATCCACTGGTGTGGGATATGTTGATCTTCACTAGATAAGGCTCCCGAATAGTCTAAATATGACTTAATAGCCTTCTCGGGTTGATTCCTTTTCTCATATTCCCTCCCCTGGAAATAATAGAACTGACGTTTCTTAATTGACTTTTGAATTTCAAGTTCATCCATTTGTTTGTTATTTTATAGCCGCTAACGGCCCGGCTACGCGCAGGCTGGGATTCTAAATTTACTCTTTTCGTTTGATTTCACCAATACTAGCGCAGGCAGC
>CAKZQZ010000036.1 GCA_937142855.1 uncultured Alphaproteobacteria bacterium
ATATTATTAGTTATTTTTGGATTGTCTTCCTATACTCTAGATGCTTTTGCTCATTCAGCTGAGTCTACAGTTGGAGTATCTATTGGTTCTAAAAACAAAGAAAATATTTATAAGTCTATTAAAACCACAACTGAATTAGCTCTCTTCTTTTCAATTTTTATAGGAATAATCTTATATACTTTTAACTATTATGTGTTAGCTATGTTTACTGATTTAATGGTGTTAAGAGAAATGATTGATGATCTATGGGGACTTGTTGTTATTACCCCATTTGTTTCAATGTTAGCATTCCAACTAGATGGGATTTTTATTGGAGCTACTTTAGCTAAAGAAATGAGAAATTGTATGATTTTATCATCTTTAATTTTTTGCTTAATTATAGAATTTTTTTATCCCACTACTCTAGATTTAAAAACTCTCTACTCATGTTTTCTTTTATTTTTAATTTTAAGAGGAGTTTTTTTAACAATGTATTTAAACAGAGTTTTTAAATTAGTTAGAAGTTAACTTAATGTATTGATTACATTTAATCAGGATGAAACATGAATTTTAATAATGCATTTACTGATAAAATAATCTTCAGGCGCGCTATTTTACTTATGGTTTTTCTGTCGATTTTATTGGAGTTGATACCAACTATTTTTGATTTCGAAAGATATTATGGTTTAAGTCGCTTTATAAATCAGGGATTATTATCGATTTATCTTGATAACAAACTTGAATTGTATTTAACAGCTATCATGTCTTTTTTTTCTTTAACGAGTATAATCTTAATATATTTTTTTGTACCTATAGGTAAATATTTTTTTCTTGTTTTTACTATATTTAATTTTTTTACAATTATGTTTGGAGGAGACATTATAAACTATGGTTTTTTATATCCAATTCAGTGGTTAAAAAATGTCACGGAGGCGCTTTTAATTTATTTTATGTTTTGGGGATTAGCTAAAAATCATTTTAAAATTAGTAAAACTTATACTCAAGATAACAATTTATAATTTGTAAAAAAACTCTAGTTAGATAATTTTAGATATTAATATACTGAAAGGATATCTAATGAGCAGCAATATAATTCCAGGTAAAAAAGCACCACTTTTAAATATTGATACTATCAGTGGAAACACTTGGTCGTTAGATATGTATTTAAATAAATCTAAATGTATGGTTGTGTTTTATAGGGGCTTACATTGTCCAGTTTGTTCTGTTTTTTTAAAGCAAATTGATAGTCAGTTGTTAGAATATAAAAAATCTAATACTCAAGTCATAGCCGTGTCTATGGATAATAAAGAAAAAGCTCTTAAAACAAAATCTGATTGGTCAATTAAAAATCTTAACATTGCCTACGGCCTAAGTGAAGACGATGCTAGGAAGTGGGGGCTTTATATTTCAAAGTCTATTAAGGAAGCCGAAAGCGATATATTCTGCGAACCTGGCTTATTTATAATAAGGGAAGATGGTACACTTTATCTTGCTAATACATCAAATATGCCATGGGCAAGACCTGATTTAACTGATTTTCCAGCTAAACTTATATTTGCTGAGGAGAATAATTATCCAGTTAGAGGAAATTATTAAACTATAAAAATCAATTTGTTGAAGTTTTATTCTCTATAAATATTGATGCTTTTTCAAAAATTGAATTTTTCTTATCTTTATCCATTCTTTCTAAAGATTTTATCAATATTGAAAGCCTGGGGTTGGTTTTAAAGAAAGATAAATTGTCATTCATAAACTTCCAATACAAACCATCAACTATATCGCACCATGCATCCCTTTTGTAATTGCTCATTTTGAGTATATAATTTGAACCACAAGAATAAGGTTTTGTAGCAAAAATGCCTCCATCAGCAAATGTACCCATTCCATAAACATTAGGAACCATTACCCAGTCAGAAGAGTCTACAAACATTTCCATAAACCATCTATAAATTTCATCAGGATGTATTCTTGAGAGATTCATTATATTACAAACAATCATTAACCTTGGAATATGATGTGTATATCCATATTTCAAACAATCATTGATTACATCATCAAGAGGTTTGATGCCAGTTGTTCCTTCATACCAGTCTTTAGTTAATTTTCTATTATGTTGCCAAAAATTTAATTTTTTTTCCTCTCGACCTTTATAATGATAAATGCCTCTAATAAATTCTCTCCATCCTATTATTTGTCGAATGAAGCCCTCTAAAGAATTAAGCGGTACAGAGTTTTCTTTTGAATAATTAATAGCTCTTGTAATAATTTCTTTTGGAGTTAAAAGTCCCATATTAATAATGGGACTTAATGCGCTATGAAATAGGAAATTATTATTGTCGATTATAGCGTCTTCATATGTTCCAAAATTATGAAATTTGGTCTGAAAAAATACTTCCATCCAACTCAAAGCATCCTCTCTATTTGTTGGCATCCAAAGGTAATCAGAAGATCCTGGGTGATCTTTAAATATAATATTGATTTTTTCCTTTAGATCATTGATTTTATTGTCTTTTATAGTTTTTGGTGTTTCAGGTACATTGATATCCCTTGGAATTTTCTTTCTATTTTCTTCATCAAAAGACCATTTTCCTCCAATTGGTTTTGTATTTTCGTCAATTAAAATTGACAGTTTAATCCTGATTTTTTGATAAAAACTTGCCATTCTAATTAAATTTTTTTGAGTATTTGCAAATTCTAAAAACTCAGATCTTGAAACTAGAAACATTGGACTTTGTAACAATTTAGTTTGTATATTATTTGTGATTACGAATTTATTAAAAATATCTTCAAAGAAATGATCTTCGATTTCAAAATAGTTGATCGTTTCAATTTTTTGGTCTTTTAAAATACTTAGTAATTTATCTTCATATGAAACTTTGAAATTTTTATCATCTATTGAGTAATAATAAACTATGTAGCCATTCTCTATTAACTTGTCTCTATACTGCCTCATAGCCCATAAAAACATTAATATTTTTAGTTTATGGTGTTTATGATAGGTCGTTAAGCCAAAATCTTCGGCCATAAAAATTTTTTTTATTTTTGTCTTTTCTAAATACTCTAATGGAAAGAGCTGATTGCCTAAAATTAATAATAAATCATTATTTTGCATTTCTAATTTACTCAAACACACTTAATTTTGTTGTATTTGATTTAATAAAATCCCAATTATATTTAACGCCTAAACCCACACCACTAGGTACAGATACGCATCCATCAGTACCTATACAGTCTATCATATCTGTGTATCCACATGTGTAAACTGGTGCCATTGTGTTTGGGCAGTCTGGGCCTACTAGTGCTACCTCATAAAAATTAGAATTTCTTGTTGCAGCCATTACATGCCTATGTGCAGGGCCACATGCATGAACTTCTACATCAACTCCAAATGCTTCTGCCAAGTGAGAAATTTTCATAGCTCCAGTTATCCCCATATCATATTCAGGATCAGATCTTAAGAAATCAGTTCCTCCAGCAATTAAAAAATCACATTTGGTCTCAATACCCCTTATATGCTCTGTTTGTAAAATAGGTGTTTTTAACATTTCACGTAGTCGCTTGTGAGAAAATGCTGAAACACCGCTATCTCTATACGGATCTTCTAGCCAGAAATAACCGGCTTCGTCGCAAGCCCTTCCAACGTATAAAGCGTCTGCAAACGTTCTTAATTGACAGGCTGGATCAAGCATTAAAGTCATTTTATTGCCCACTTCTCTAGCAACATGTAGGACATTTTCAGCTTCTTCTTTAGCATTACCTTCATGCCAGCCGTGAACCTTAAAAGCCCTGTATCCCATATCAAAACATTCATGAGCAAAATCACTAAAAGCTTCTTTGCTATCAAGTCCGCCGTTTCTGTCTCCATGATAAGTACTTGCATATGCAGGTAAACGTTTTCTATAACCTCCCAATAAAACACCAATAGAACAATTTAGGGATTTACCAGCCCAATCCCATAATGCAATATCTAGGGGGCCATGACCCATATGATCAAATTGTCTTAACTCTCTTTTGAAATCATCATAAATTTTTTCTCTTTCTACTGCATTATATTCAAGTAATTTAGGGGCCAACATTTTTGTTTGTGCACAAGCTACTTGGTTCCCACCCCAATGAGTAACGTATTCACCTCTGCAACCATCTTTAGTTTCTATTACAACAGCATATTTATCTAATTCAATTGATTGACCCTTAGCATAACCAACTGCACCGATAGTATTGGCATTTGTTAAAAGGCCAAGATTTTGTGCAATGTGTTTAAATTCGTGTATCTCAACTCTTTTAATTTGGCTCATTTATATTTTCCTCAAAAAAAATTGAATAGACAAAATTATAAAAACTTATATGTTTTTTTATTTTAAATAATATTTATTTAAAACTACTTATTACCATAATCCATGTAAAGGATATTAAATGAATTTAAATGATTGTTATAATTTTCAAGACTTTAGAAAATTAGCTAAAAAACGTCTTCCTTCACCTATTTTCCATTATATAGATGGCGCCGCTGATGACGAAGTTACTTACAATAGAAATACCGCAGCTTATAATGATGCAGATTTAATACCAAATGTGCTCAGGGGCGTTGAAAACGTTGATTTATCAACCACAATATTTGGTAAAAAATTAGACTTACCATTTTATTGTGCACCTACTGCCTTGCAGAGATTATTTCATTACGAAGGTGAAAGGGCTGTAGGTAAAGCAGCTCAAAAATTTGGAACCATGTTTGGTGTTTCATCATTAGGCACAGTTAGCGTTGAAGAAATTGCTTCTATTGTTTCCACACCTAAAATGTTTCAATTTTATTTTCATAAAGATAGAGGCTTAAATGATAGTATGCTTGAAAGAGTAAAAGCTGCAAAATTTGATGTCTTAGCTCTAACGGTAGATACAATCACAGGGGGAAACCGTGAGAGAGATCTTAGGACTGGATTTACTTCTCCACCTAGATTAACTCTATCTAGCCTCTTTAGCTTTGCTTCTAAGCCAATGTGGGCAATAAATTATCTTACAAAACCAAAATTTGAGCTTCCACAATTACAAGATCATGTTAGTGAAGGAACGAACACGGCAACATCTATAGGATCATATTTTTCTTCTATGTTAGATCAATCAATGAATTGGAAGGATGCTGAACAGCTTTGTTCAAAATGGGGTGGTCATTTTGCTCTTAAAGGCATCATGAGTGTTGAAGATGCAAAGAAAGCTGTCGATATAGGATGTACTGGCATAATGGTGTCTAATCATGGAGGCAGGCAGCTAGATGGAGCAAGGGCACCTTTTGATCAACTAGCAGAAATAGTTGATGCAGTTGGTGATAAGATAGATGTTATTTGTGAGGGAGGAATTCAGCGAGGCACTCACATATTAAAAGCTTTGTCAGTAGGAGCAAAGGCATGCTCAGGTGGAAGGATGTATCTTTATGGTCTTGCTTCTGCTGGGCAGGCTGGTGTTGAGAGAGCATTGAGTTTGTATAAAGCTGAACTTGAGAGAGACATGAAATTAATGGGTTGTACTAATATTAAAGAATTAAATAGATCTAATATTAAATTTAGATGAATTTAATCAATACATATATAAAACCATTATCTAAAATTTTTCTTATTACCTCAGTTCCTCATACCTCTTGGAGTGCGTTAAAAACAGAATTTTTTAGACCAAGGTTGAAAACATTTTTTTCCCTTTGTTTTGGTTTGTTTATTTTCGGTTTAGGAGAGAGTGTATTAGTTATTTCTAATAACGGAGTAACACCATGGACAGTTTTAGCAGAGGGTGTTGCTGAAAAGATAGATGTTGGTATAGGTCTTTCTACTTTTATTATTAGCGTTTTGGTATTTTTATTGTGGGTTCCTCTTAAATTAAAACCAGGAATTGGGACAATAATGAATATTTTTATTATTGCGATGACAATGGGCGGGGTAATACCACATTTATATTTTTTAAATAATATTTTAGACCCTCTGTTTTTGTCATTTTTGGGAACTTTTTTAGTAGGTCTAGGAAGTGGCATTTATTTGATTGCTAACCTTGGCCCAGGCACAAGAGATGGCCTAATGACAGGTATATCAAAAAAATATGGTAAGCCAATAAGTCTTGTAAGGTTTACAATTGAGTTTTCAGTAGTGTTAGTTGGATGGATTTTGGGTGGAACTCTAGGAATAGGTACCATTATATTTGCAGTTTTTATTGGTCCTTTTGTTTCTATTAGTTTAAAACTTGTATCGTCTCTGTATAAATAACTTTAAATTGTTTTTAAAAACAAAGATATACCTAGAACTATTAAAGTAAAGAGTACCAAATTTCTAAATTGTTTATGATTAATTTTGTCTCTTATTTTTGTTCCTATCTGTTGGGATATAAAAGCTGGTATTATTAAAATCAAACTAAAAATTAGATCTTCTTTTGTTGCAAATCCATAATAAATTAAAGATCCATAAAGAGGAAAAGAACCAATAAAATACATTGTAGACACAGTTCTTACAAATTTTTCTTTTGGCAAATCAACTGCAACTAAATATGCAAGCATAGGTGGACCATAAAATGTTGAAAGTCCTCCTAAAATTCCTGAGCCAAAACCAATAATTGTAGTTATGATCTTTTCATAATTTTGTTTTATATTATTTATTTTGAAACCAAAACAATTGACTAATGCAGCAAAAATGATTGAGACAGCAATTATTTGAGTAATGGTGTTTATATCTATCTCTAAGATTAATCGGGCTCCAATTATTAAGCCAACTACAAGACTTAAAAACATGGGTAAAAATCTGTAACTACTTACCCCTTCTTTAAATTTTATTTGTAAAAAATTTGTTAAAAAAATGGGGGCACAAAGAAGAATCATTGCTGTTGTAGGTGGTATTATGAAGGCGATTATTGGTAAAGCAACCATTGGCATTCCAAAACCTAATGTTCCTTTAACAAGACCACCTGCCAGTACTGCTAAAATAATAACTAAAACTATAGAAGGATCATTATACATTGTGTGTCTTTAAAAAAAATGTAATTAATATAGTTGTTTGTATTATTTTAATTAACATGTAAAGTTTTTTTATTTTTATATAATGAATGAAATAATAAATTTTTTAAAAAAAAGAAGATCCGTCACAGCTAAAGCCATGAATGATGGTCAAGTAAGTTTAGACCATTTAAATGAAATTTTAGAATGTGGTCTTAGAGTTCCAGATCATGGTGCGTTAAACCCATGGAAAATCACTGTAATTCAAGGTGAGGCAAAAAAAAGAATTGGTAATGAAATTCTTGCTAAAGAGTATAAATTATCAAATCCTGAAGCTAGTAATGATGATTTGGATTATGAAAAAAATAGGTTAAATAGAGCTGCCATTGTAATTGTTGTTCTATGTACACCTGTCTTCCATCCTAAAATTCCTAAATGGGAAATGGAACTTTCAAGTGGTGCAGTGTGTTCAAATTTATTAATTGCAGCACAATCCTTAGGTTATGCTGCTCAATGGCTAACTGAATGGTATTCTTATAATCAAAATGTATTAAAAGAGTTTGGGGGAGATCCTAAAACTGATAAAATTGCTGGATTTATCTACATCGGAAATAAACAAAAAGAACCTGTAGAAAGAAGAAGGCCTATCAAAAATAAAATAATAAGCTTTATAGATAAATGATTTTAAATAGTATCAATTTTAAAACATTGTTCAAAAACATCCTTATCAACGTTTCCACCAGATGCAATTACTAGCACGTTTTTTTCTCTAACATCAATTTTAGAGGTAATGGCCGCTGCAAGGGCTACTGCACCACCAGGTTCAAGAATTATTTTAAAATATTTGAAAGCAGCATGCATTGCCATAAGAGACTCTTTATCTGATACTGATAGTCCAGCTGTTAAATTTTTTTGGTTAATTTCAAATGTTATATTACCAGGCTTCTCGGCTAAGAGTGCGTCACATATTGATTGGTCACGCATAGAATTCGTTACTATTTTATTAGCTTCTAGAGATTTTTTTGTATCATCAAAATTATCAGGTTCAACAGAATAAATTTTAGAATTTTTAAATTTTTCTTTAATTGCAGTACTTATGCCTGCTATTAACCCACCACCTCCACAACAGCAAAGTACAATATCTGGTTTTACATTTTTAATTTCTAGTTGTTCAATACATTCTAAGCCAGTTGTACCTTGACCATTTATAACATCAATATGATCAAATGGGGGTATTATAGCAGCATTTGTTTTGTTAGCTATTTCCCTTCCAATTTGTTCTCTATCTTCTTTTTTTCTATCATATTTAATAATTGAAGCACCCCAAAAAGCGGTTCCTTCTAACTTTGCTTTTGGAGAATCTATTGGCATTACTATTGTTGCCTCTCTGCCAGTTATTTTAGCCGCAGCAGCAACAGCTTGAGCATGGTTACCACTAGACCATGCAACAACTTTTTTGATATTATCCGGTAGCTGTAAGACGGCATTCAAAGCGCCTCTATACTTAAAAGCTCCAATTGTTTGTAAATTTTCTGCTTTTAAAAAAAGGTTTGTTTTAAATTTTTGATTTAAATATGAAGATTGTAAAAGAGGGGTTTTAACAACTTTATCTTTCAATCTATTTGATGAATTCATTATTTCATTGAATGAAACTTTTCGGTCTGTCATTGTTTACCTCTAAACATTTTAATAGTATGTCTTGTTAAATTTATTTCACATGATTATGATACAATAATTTTATTATTTTTGGCGAGGTTTTTTATGATATTTCATAGTTCTTACACTGCTCTTTTGACACCTTTTAAAGATAAAAAAGTAGATTATGATGGGTATAGAAAGCTTATAGATTTTCAAATCGAAAATGGTACCCACGGTTTAGTTCCTGTTGGCACTACTGGAGAGTCACCAACTCTATCTCACGATGAACATAAAAAACTTGTTGAAGTTTGTATTGAGCAATCTAATGGGAGGGTGCCGGTTATTGCGGGAGCTGGTTCTAACTCAACTGCAGAAGCTGTTGATTTTGTTAAGCATGCATGTGATGCAGGTGCAGATGGGTTATTGGTAGTGACGCCATACTACAACAAACCGACACAATCCGGTTTACTAGCTCATTACAATGAACTAATTAAAAATTCGAATAAGCCTATTATTATTTACGATATTCCAGGTAGATCTGTTATCAAAATGTCAGATGAAACCATGGCTGAGCTGGCTAAGAATGACCTTATAGTAGGAGTAAAAGATGCAACAGCAGACCTGGCAAGGCCAACAAGATTACAGAATATAATAGGCGATGATTTTATCCAACTTTCAGGAGAAGATGGTACTGCTTTAGCTTATTTAGCAGCAGGCGGGCATGGCTGTATATCAGTAACTGCTAATATTGCACCTAATTTATTATCTAGAATGCATAATGCTTGGAAACAAGGAGATATCACAACTGCTCAAGAGATAAATAAGAAATTAATGCCTTTGCACGATGCTTTATTTTGCGAAACAAGCCCTGGCCCATTGAAATATGCTGCCTCCTTAATGGGTATTTGTTCGTCAGAAGCTAGGCTTCCAATAGTTGATATTGAAGATTCTAGTAAAGTAAATGTTAAAAATGCTCTTAAAAAAGCCGCTTTGATTTAAATAGTTTATACATGAAAAAAAATGAAGCTAAAGGAATTTCTGTCGGTAGAATAGCAGAAAATCGTAGAGCTAAGTTTGACTACTCTATAATCGATACTATTGAAGCTGGTATAATTTTACTGGGAAGTGAAGTCAAAAGCCTTAGGCTTGGCAGGGCAAGTATCGCAGAATCTTATGCAACTGAAGAACATGGTCACATTGTTTTAATAAATTCAAATATTCCTGAATATAGTTCTGCAGCGCGCGGTCAAAACCATGAGCCAAAAAGAATTAGACGTTTGTTAATTCACAAAAAAGAAAGAAATAAAATTTTTGGTCAAATTAAAAAAGAAGGTTGTACTGTTGTTCCACTAAGTTTGTACTTTAATCAAAAAGGAATTGCCAAATTATCTCTTGGTATAGCCGAGGGAAAGAAAAAAGTTGATAAAAGACAAGTAATAAAAAAACGAGATTGGGATAGGGAAAAACACCGACTACTAAAAATTAATAATTGAAACACTAGTATTTTACTTGATATGAATTTTATGTATTTATGAAAAATGATAATTTAATCATCGCTGTAGGTGGTAACATAACTAACAAACAAGGTGTTCATCCCACTAAAGTCTGTGATGACGCTATTAATCTTTTAAAAGATCATAAAATATATATAGAAAAACAATCAAAGTGGTATATTTCTGAGCCAATACCAGTTAGTTCACAACCTAAATATTTTAACAAAGTTATAATGGCCAAATCTTTTTTAAATGAATTAGAAATATTGAAAATTTTACATTTAATAGAGAAAAAATTTGGAAGGATTAGAAAAAAAGTTAATGAACCAAGAATAATAGATTTAGATTTAATTGATTGTTTTGGTTTAATTTTAGATAATGAAAACATTTCTATTCCTCACCCGAGGGCCCATCTCAGGAGATTTGTAATGGAACCATTATCTGAAATTAATTCAAATTGGATACATCCCATTTATAAAAAAAGTGTTAGTCAAATTTTAAAAGATCTAAATAGACAAAACATTCAAGTTTTTAATTAAATAATAGATTGATTTTTTAAAGTTTTTCATTATAAACATCCTTTTTGGAGATTTAAATGGCACGTGTTACTGTTGAAGACTGTATAGAAAAAATTCCTAATAGATTTGATTTAGTTATTGCTGCTGCTCAACGTTCTAGAGAAATATCAAATGGTATGCCAATTGAAATCGACCGTGATAATGATAAGAACCCAGTTGTTTCTCTCAGAGAAATAGCATGCGATGCTGTGGATGCAGAAAGCTTGCATGAAAGATTTATCAGATCTATGCAAAAAAATCTAATTAATGAAGATAAGAATTCAGAAGAAGAATTATCTCTTGAAGAAGAATTTGCTGCATATCTTAATGAGTCTAAAAGTCCTGAATCCGCAGATAAAACACTTTTCCCACAAGTTAATATTAGTAACGAAGATTCTTTTGAGGACATATCTGAAGAATTACTCAAAAAAGAAGATTAAATTTATTTATATATTTAATTAATTAATTAGGATTTATTTATAGATATAATACTAAGAATTTAGTATTATTCTTAAAATGTTATCCACCGCATCAGAACTTTATAGTAAAATTTCTAAATATGATAATTTCGTTTGTGAGCGCACAATAGAAAAAGCTTATTATCTATCTGAAAAAGCTCATTCAAACCAATTTAGATCTAGTGGTGAGAAATATTTCACTCATCCAGTGGCAGTAGCGGAATACCTTATTGAAATGAAACTAGACAGTGCGACAATCATCACGGCACTCTTGCATGATGTTGTGGAAGATAGTGAGGTAACTCTTGATGAAATTAGCAAAGAATTTGGAAATGAAATTTCTAAATTAGTTGATGGTGTAACTAAATTATCAAAATTGGAATTAAAGTTTGGATTTGCTCAAGCTGAAAATTTTAGAAAACTTCTTCTAGCTTCCTCTGATGATATAAGAGTTTTACTAGTTAAACTAGCAGATAGATTACATAACATCAGAACGATTGATGGAATTAAAAGCTATGAAAAAAAATCTAGAATTTGCTTTGAGACTTTAGAAATTTTTGCACCTTTGGCTGAACGTCTTGGTATTAATGCAATTCAAAGAGAATTAGAGGATAGATGTTTTGCTATAGTGAAGCCAGAAACTCAAGATTCAATTGTAAGGCGTTTGAAATTAATTTATTCAAAAGATGAATTGAATATACCGGCTATAGCTAAAGAAATTGAAACTCTTTTAAATCAAAATAATATTAACTGTAATGTGACAGGAAGAGTTAAAAGTAGCTATTCTATTTGGAAGAAAATGCAACGTAAAAACTTAAGTATGGATCAATTATCTGATATTATGGCCTTTCGTGTTATCGTTGATGATGTTTCGTCCTGTTATAAAAGTGTTGGAATACTCCATCAAGAATATACGGCGGTGATGGGAAGGTTTAAAGACTATATATCTGCTCCTAAAAGAAATGGTTATCAATCTCTTCATTCCAGCTTGGTAGGTCCACAAAAAACAAAAATAGAAGTTCAAATTCGTACATCAATTATGAACGAATTTGCTTTAAATGGTATTGCTGCTCATTGGATGTATAAAGATGGAGCTAAATGGTCAGAAGGTATAAAATATAAATGGGTCAGAGAACTTATACAAATACTTGAAGAGAGTAATGAGCCTGAAGAGTTTTTAGAAAATACTAAATTAGAGATGTATAATGACCAAGTTTTTTGTTTCACTCCAAAAGGTAATCTAATTATTTTACCTAAAGGTGCTAATGCAGTTGATTTCTCTTATGCCGTACATTCAGAAGTTGGAAATGCTGCAGTTGGAGCCAAAATCAACAATAAAAAAAGATTAATTACAACTGAAATAAAAAACGGAGACCAGGTAGAGATTTTAACCTCAAAAAATAGTTTTCCAGACCCTAAATGGATAGACACTTGTATTACTGGTAAAGCAAAATCAGCTATTAGAAGATTTATAAGAATAAGAGAAACAAAAGAATTTTTACAATTGGGAACCGCTTTGCTTCAAAAAGAATATAGGCAGCAAAATAAAAGAATGAATGCAACCAGTCTTGGTAAAATAATAAATGAATATGGCCTCTCAGATTTAGATGAGTTGTTAATAGAAATTGGAAAGGGTAATATAAATTCTAGAGATGTTTTGAATTTTTTATATCCTAAAATAGATAATCAAAAAAAAGAATTACCAAAACTACAAAAAATTAATTCCCAAGAAAGTATAAAAATCAAGGGTGTGGTTGATGGTATGGCTATACATTATGCCCATTGCTGTCACCCTTTACCTGGAGAGAGAATTGTTGGCATAGTAACAACTGGAAAAGGCATTACCATTCATGCATTAGACTGTTTTGCGTTAGAAAAATTTAACGATACACCTGAAATGTGGCTAGAAGTATCCTGGGATGCAGAAAATATTAAATTTCACAAAGGAAGTTTGGTAGCTACACTATCTAACGAACCTGGCAGTTTAGCTGATGTTACAAAAATAATTAGCATAAATAATGGAAATATATCTAATATTCAAGTAATATCCAGAGGCTTAGATTTCTATAAGTTTAATATAGATTTAGAAGTGCAAAATATAAATCACCTTAACCAAATTATAGCTGCTATGAGATTGTCTCAATTTGTAGAAAGCGTTGATAGGGGCAAAGACTGAATGGAGTATTTAAATTAATAAAATTAGTATGTCTTTGAAATTTTTATATAATAAATCAAAAAGATTTGTCTCCTATTATAAATTAAAGTTAGCTCGATTACCTGCTTCTTCCTATGCTATCTCTTCTGGTTTTGCATGTGGCTCTATGGTATCTTTTACCCCGCTTTTAGGTTTTCATTTTTTGTTAGCTATTATGTTTGCTTATTTGCTCAGAGCTAATTACATAGCTGCTTTACTTGGTACAATAATTGGAAATCCTGTAACATTCCCATTTATTTGGGGTTTAATATACAAAGTGGGTGCATTTGTAGTTGATAAACCAAATAGTAATCTTAGCCCTAACATTAATTTTGATATGATTGTTAATCAAACGTATGAAATATTTATTCCCATGGTTGTCGGGGGAGCAATTTTAGCAATTCCTATTTGGGTATCAACCTACTATATAACTTATAGTTTTGTTTCTTCTTTTAAGAAGGCCAGACTTAAAAAAAAGAAAAAAATCGAGAGGTAGATTTTGGATAGATATATAAAATTAGGAGTTAACATAGATCATGTTGCCACTCTTAGAAATGCAAGAGGAGGTAACTATCCTGATGTAATCGCAGCTGCTAAGATTGCAGAACAGTCAGGAGCTGACTCAATAACTGTCCATCTTAGAGAGGATAGAAGACACATAAATGAAAACGACCTAGAAAACTTATTAAACAATATAAATGTTCCATTAAACCTAGAAATAGCAGCTAAACAAGAAACTATTGAAATTGCATTAAATAACCAACCAAAATCAATTTGTTTTGTTCCAGAAAATAGACAAGAAATTACCACTGAAGGTGGTCTAGATGTAAAAAAAAACTTTAATTATTTAAAAGAAATAATTGATCCTATCTTAAAAACAGATATAGAAATATCAGTTTTTGTTGACCCTTCTGAAGAACAATTGCAAGCGACTAAAGAGTTAGGAGTTAAAACTATAGAACTTCATACAGGGGCATATGCAAACGCCTTTGAAAACAAATTAAATATTGAATTTGAATTAGATAAATTAAGATCTAGTGCTTTTTTAGCAAAAAAACTCCTTTTAAATTGTCATGCTGGTCATGGACTAAATTTTGATAACGTTGTTTCAATTGCTAAGATTTCAAATATATTAGAGCTTAATATTGGACACTTTATTATTGCAGACTCTATTTTTAATGGCTTAAAAAAATCAATTCAAAAAATGAGAACAATCATTAACGAAGCTTCATTATGATTTTAGGTATTGGAACAGATATTGTTGACGCTAATAGAATAGATAAAATTTATAATAAATTTAATTATAAGTTTGTTGAGCGTTTATACGGTTCTAATGAAATCAATATTTTGAATGATAGAAAAAAAACATCTATTAATTTTTTAGCAAAAAGGTTTGCTGCGAAAGAGGCTACATGGAAAGCTTTAAGCTTTAGCAGAGGGGATGGTCTTTTTTTTAAAGAAATGGAAATATTAAATGATAAAAATGGACAACCCTATTTGTTTTTTTCAGGTAAAACAAGGGACTATGTTTGTCAAAGAGAAAGATCTTTAGGAGGTAACTTAAACTTTAGTATTTCCATGTCAGATGAGCCTCCATATGCACTTGCATTTGTTGTAATTTCCCTTGCTCCAATTAAAAAGGTGTTGCATAAGATTTAATTTGAAAAAGTTTTTTTTATTGGAGATTGTTTGATGAATGTTAATAAAAGTAAAAGCAATAATTCTATAAAAGAACTTTTCAAGACTCTTCTAATTGCGGGTTCTATAGCTATTTTTTTTAGGTCAATCTTTTTTGAGCCTTTTAATATACCTTCGGGTTCTATGATACCGTCTTTATTAGTTGGCGATTATTTATTTGTATCGAAATATTCTTATGGTTATTCAAAATATAGTTTTCCTTTTGGTGTTGTTCCAATTACTGATAGGATATTTGAAAAATCCCCTAAAAGAGGGGATATAATTGTTTTCAGAAAACCAGGTGACGAAACTATAGACTATATCAAAAGGTTGGTCGCACTTCCTAATGATACTGTTCAAGTTAAAAATGGAGTTCTTTATATTAATAAAAAAATGGTAGAAAGAACTAAGTCTAATGTTGGTGTCATGAAGAATAATTTTGGTGATGAGAAAATATTTACTCAATACAAAGAAACCTTCGATGGATTAAATTTTCATGAGATAATTGAAGCAAGTGATCAAGATCTTTTTGATGATACAATCGAATTTAAGGTTCCTGATAATCATTTTTTCTTTATGGGAGATAATAGAGATAATAGTCGAGATAGTCGAAGTCCTGAAGTTGGTTTTGTTCCCAAAAGAAACTTAATTGGTAAAGCTCAAATTATATTTTTTTCTCATAACAGTTCTGCTTCCATTTTTGAATTCTGGAAATGGCATAAAGCAATTAGGTTTTCTAGGATTGGTAAGGCAATAGAATAGTGCTGATTTCTGAACTTGAAAAAAAGATTAACTATAAATTTATTAATGAGGATATTTTAAAAGAAGCCTTAATTCATTCTAGTTATGTATCTAAAAAGAATAATCCCAGAAATCAAAGTTATGAAAGGTTAGAATTCCTGGGTGATAGGGTTCTTGGGTTAATTTTGGCTGAATATTTTTATAAAACATTCCCTAATGCGAATGAGGGTGCTCTAAATAATTATTTTCAAAAAAATGCTAATCAAGATTTTTTGGCACAATATGCTAAACAAATTAATTTATCTAAGTTTATAATGACTCAAAAGGGTGATAATTTAAGTAATAATAATTCTGTATTAAGCGATGTTGTTGAAGCAATCATTGCTGCAATATACTTGGACTCGGGTATTGAAAAATCTAAAAAGTTTATAGTGAACGAAATTATTAATAAAATTCCTACATCTTTTGACAATGAAAAGCATTCTAAATCAACACTACAAGAATTTTGTCTCAAAGAGTTTAGGTGTTTACCAGAATATAAGATGTTAGATAAATCTGGTTTAGAACATAAACCAATTTTTAAGGTATCTGTTAGCATCAAAGATTTTAAATCAGTCACAGCAATTGGACCTAATTTAAAAAATGCAGAAGAAACAGCAGCATCAAAGCTACTGTTTATTTTAAAAAATAAAATCAATTTAAAAGCTAGTGGTTACAATAATTTTGAGTCAAAAACTTAATACCAAGTCTGGATTTGTAAATATTTTAGGTGTCCCAAATTCAGGAAAATCTACACTTATAAATACTTTAGTGGGAAGTAAAATTTCTATTGTATCACATAAGGTGCAAACAACTAGATTTTGTGTTAGAGGCATTTGTAATTTTACATTAAGTGACAAATCCCAATCCCAAGTCATTTTAATTGATACACCAGGTGTTTTTTCTGCAAAAAGAAGGCTTGATAAAGCGATGGTGTCTGCTGCGTGGTCTGAATTAGGTCACTCTGATAAAGTAATTTTTATTCACGATGTAACAAAGTCATTGGACGATAATACAATAGATATTCTTAAAAAAATTGAAAAAGTTAAAGTAAATATAATATTAGTTTTAAATAAAATAGATTTGTTAAAAAAAGAAAAACTTTTGAGCAAAATATCTGAATTTAAAAGTTTTTATAATTTTGAAAAAACCTTTTTAATTTCTGCAAAAAATGGAAATGGTTGTAAGGAATTAGTTGAATATTTGGCATTTTCTATGCCTTCGCATCCATTGATGTATGATGATCAAACCGTTTCTGATTTACCTCAATCTATTTTGGCTTCAGAAATTACTAGAGAAAAATTATTTCAAAGTTTAAATAAAGAGTTGCCATACAATTTAATGGTTGAAACTGAAAAATGGGATGTTAATAAAGATAAAAGTATAAATATTCAACAAACCATTTACATCAATAAAAATAGCCATAAACCAATAATTCTAGGAAAATCGGGTCAAAATATAAAGAGGATAGGTATTCTTTCCAGAAAAGATCTAGAAAAGCTATTTAAGACCAAAATTCATTTGTTTTTATTTGTTAAATTTAAAAAAAATTGGATGGAAGATCCCTCTAATTATAAAAATATTGGCTTAGATTATAATGCCTGAATGGAAAGATAAAGGTATTGTTCTGTCGGCAAAAAAATATGGAGAAAAGGGTTTAATTTTAAATATCCTAACTGAAAAACAAGGTAGACATCTAGGCTGGTTTAATAATTACAAAAACAAAAAAACCTCTTTTGACATTCAACCTGGTAACGTTGTTGATGTTACATGGAAATCGAGATTGTCTGATCAAATCGGTAATTATAAGATAGAACTTCTTTCTTCCGTTTCTGGAAAAATATTTGACGACAGGTTAAAGTTACAAGCTTTGTCGTCTACATGCTCATTGATTGATGTTTTGTTGCCAGAAAGAGAAAGTTATTCTGAAATATTTAGAGCGACCATCGCTTTTGTTGATTTGATTTCATTAATTGATGAAAATGAAAACCATGCTTGGGTTGAAGGTTATGTGAGATGGGAAATAGGTGTGCTATCATCCATTGGATATTCATTGGATCTAAGCAAATGTGCTGTTACAGGTGAAAAAAATAATCTTTGTTATGTTAGCCCCAAGACAGGTAAGGCTGTAACTTTTGAAGGAGCAGGTGAGTATGCTCCTAAATTATTGCATTTACCTTTCTTTTTAGGTGGAATAAAAAATAAAAATTATTATTTTTACAGTGACATATTAAATGGACTGAAAATTACCACTTATTTTTTTAAAAACAAATTATTTACAACTATCAATAATAATAAGATTGTAAAATTGCCAGACTCAAGAAATAGGTTAATTGAGATGATTGAAAAACTATAATTACTTGAAAGAAAATTATGGATAATAAAGAATTACAAAAAGAAAATATCGATTTAACTAGTTTTTCTAAAGCTATATCAGAAAGATATCTTTCATATGCCTTGTCAACAATAACTTCAAGATCTTTGCCTGACGTAAGGGATGGTTTGAAGCCTGTTCATAGAAGAGTTTTATATGCAATGATGCAATTAAAACTTAATCATAATTTAAGCTTTAAAAAATCTGCTAGAGTTGTTGGCGATGTTATGGGAAAATTTCATCCTCATGGTGATGCAGCCATATATGATTCAATGGTTAGAATGGCTCAAGAGTTTGCACTAAGATATCCTTTGGTAGATGGCCAAGGTAACTTTGGTAATATTGACGGTGATAATGCGGCAGCCATGAGGTACACTGAAGCAAGAATGACTAACGTTGCTGAACTTCTGCTTTCTGAAATTGATAAAGACACAGTTGATTTTAGAGTTACATATGATGATGAAGGACAAGAGCCAGTAGTTTTACCATCTGCTTTTCCTAATTTGTTAGCAAATGGTTCTCAAGGAATTGCCGTAGGCATGGCTACTTCTATCCCACCTCATAATATTTATGAATTGATTGATGCACTTTTACATTTAATAAAATTTCCTAATGCCACAGATCAAACAATTTCAAATTATGTTAAAGGACCAGATTTTCCAACTGGAGGTGTTTTAGTCGAGCCAATAGAGTCTATACACGATTCTTACAAGAATGGTAAAGGTGGGTTTAGATTAAGGGCCAAGTGGTTTGTCGAAAAAATAAAAGGTGGGCAGTGGCAAATTATTGTTAATGAGATTCCTTATCAAATACAGAAAAGTAGATTGTTAGAAAAAATTGCAGAATTAATGGAAAATAAATCTTTACCTATGCTGTCAGATGTTAGGGACGAAAGTGCTGAAAATATTAGGTTGGTAATTGAGCCTAAAAGCAGAAATTTATTACCTGAGATGGTAATGGAAACTCTTTTTAAAAAAACTGATTTAGAAACAAGAGTTTCTTTAAATTTAAATGTAATAGATGATAAAAACGTTCCTGGTGTTAAGTCACTTAAAGATGCTCTAAAAAGTTGGCTTGATCATAGACAAATTATTCTCCAAAGAAAAAGTCAATATAGACTCTCTCAAATTGAAAAAAGAATAAATATTTTAAATGGATATATAACAGTTTACTTAAATCTTGATAAGGTAATTGAAATAATCAGGGAGGAAGATAAGCCTAAGGAAGTACTTATTTCTTTCTTTTCGATTAATGAAATTCAAGCTAATGCGATTTTAGATATGAGACTTAGGTCTCTTAGAAAGTTAGAAGAAATTGAACTTAAAAAAGAGTTAAATGATTTACAAAATGAATTAAATGAAATCAAAAAAATACTTAATAGCCAAGAGGATCAATGGAAACAGATATATAAAGATATAAAAGGTTTAAAAAAAGAATTTGTAGATATTGGTAACAGAAGGACTCTAATTCAAGAGTTGCCGAAGGTTGAAGATTTTGACGAAGACCAATTTATTGTTAAAGAACCAATTACAATAATTCTTTCTCAACAAGGTTGGGTAAGATCTCAAAAAACACATTTAGGCGATGACGTGGAATTAAAGTATAGGGAAGGAGATCAAGAAAAGTTTAAAGTACATGCATCCAGTACAGATAAAATCATATTTTTTGCTGATAATGGAAGGTTTTTTTCTGTTTCTGCTAATAAATTACCATCAGGGAGAGGCTTTGGTGAACCGATTTCTTTAACAATTGATCTCAAAGCAGATGTAAAAATTATTGCTTGTTTTCCACTATTCAAAGGATATCTTATAGTCGCATCCGACAAAGGGCATGGATTTAAAATAAATACTGATAATATAATAGCTCAAACCAAATCTGGAAAACAGATTATTAACGTTAAGGGTGATAATAAAGCAAAAGTTTGTAGAAAAATTGATGGTGACACTATTGCTGTAGTTGGAAATAATAGAAAACTTATAGTGTATTCTGTTGAAGATGTTCCCGAGCTTACTAAAGGGAAAGGTGTAATTCTTCAAAGATATAAAGACGGAACCTTATCAGACATAACAACTTTTAATAAAGATGACGGCATTAGCTGGAAAATGATTGGTGGTCGCCAAAGAACAGAAAAAGATTTGTTGACTTGGCAAGGAAAGAGAGGTGGAGCAGGTAAAATGGTTCCTAATGGGTTCCCTAGACCTCCTTTGTTTTAAGAAATTTTAAATTTTTATATATTTCATTAGTATTATTTTTTTAAGTAATTTATATTAACAAAATAGTACATTTATAAACTCTATTCATAAATTTAAGGGAGGACTAATTAATGAAACGTCGTGATTTTATAAATAAAGCTGGATTAGGGATTGCTACAGGAGCAGTTGCTGCTTCTGCTTTATCAACACCTGCTTTAGCTCAATCAAAAAAAACAATTACAATAGTGTCTACTTGGCCAAGAGACTTTCCTGGCTTAGGAACTTCAGCCCAAAGATTAGCAGCCAGAATCACTGAATTATCAAAAGGAGCACTTACAACTGAGTATTTCGCTGCTGGCGAAAAAGTTGGTGCATTTGACGTTTTTGATGAAGTTGCATCAGGAAATTCTACCGCATATATTGCTGCTGACTATTACTGGGTTGGAAAACATCCTGGGTTTGCATATTTCACTTCTGTTCCATTTGGAATGACAATGGTAGAATGGAATGCTTGGATCAAATTTAATGGTGGTCAACAATTATGGGATGAAATATCTGGTGAGTTTGGATTGAAAGCGCTTACCTGTGGAGGAACAGGAACTCAAGCAGGTGGCTGGTTTAACAAAGAAATAAATTCTGCAGATGATCTCAAAGGGTTAAAAATGAGAATTCCTGGTCTTGGCGGTAAGGTAATGTCAAAATTAGGTGCATCAACAGTATCACTGCCTGGTGGTCAAATATATGAAAATCTTGTGTCAGGCGCCATAGACGCGACTGAATGGGTAGGTCCTTATAATGACTACTTTATGAAGTTTTATGAAGCTGCTAAATTTTATTACACAGGAGGTATGCATGAGCCTGGTGGTGGTTTAGCATTTGCTTTTAATGCAAGTTTTTGGGGTAGTCTCAGTGACTGGGAAAAGTCAATAATTGAAGCCGCTGCAATGGAAGAAAATGCTGCACAATTTGAAGAATGTGTTGCTAATAATGGAAAGTATTTATCAAAACTCGTAAATGATCATGGCGTTCAAATAAGGTCATTTGGCGATGATACTTGGGATTCATTTGGTAGGGCAGCTGCAGAAGTTTTTGAAGAAACTAGAGATCATTCTGCTCTTGCAGCAAAAATTGATACTTCATTCCAGAAAAACCTTCGTGAAATTGGTGGTTTTATGGCCAATTTTGAAACTACATTCCTAAATCAAAGAAATAGAGTTTTAGGATTAGTTTAAAAAATATTTAAGATCGGGGAAACCCGATCTTAAACCTCTGTCAATCATATTTTAAGCATGGAGAATTTATTGGTTAAAAGTGATATTTTAATTAATAAAAATTTATTTGCTAATCGCTTTTTAGGTTGGTTCTTAATTAACGCTCTCGTTGCTTTCATGATTAATAATATTTTGTATTTAACTTTTAACATACCATTTGCAATAGACTTCATATTCAAAAACGACATTTTTGCTATTATTCCGACATTCATCTATTTGATTGCTTTTGGTTTATCCTTCTTTATTGCCTTAAAAAATTCTCATAAATCTTACATATGGGATGCAGACTTATTACATAATTTTAATCTTTACTTTATTAGATCCTGTTTTTGGTCAGTTTTTCTAATTGGATCCATAGATGTAATAATTGCATTTATGCGAGTTGAAGAAGTTTCTAATATGATTTTTAATGACGAACTTGTTAGGGCTCTAAAAAAACCAAGTTTTGTTTGTACATTTGTTCATATTCCTCTTGTTTTTATTAGTTTTGTTATTGGTTATTTTAGCAAAACATTAGGTTTTACTTGGTTAGCTTTGATGATTGTTTGTGCAGAATTAATAATTGTAATCACAAGATTTGTATTTTCGTATGAACAATCCTTTATGGGAGATTTAGTAAGATATTGGTATGCAGCACTTTTCCTTTTTGCTTCTGCTTATACCTTGTTTGAAGATGGGCATGTTAGAGTAGATGTATTTTATACAAATTTAAAAGTTAAAACTAAATCTTTTGTAAATGCAACCGGGTCTATTTTTCTTGGTATATCAACATGTATTGCAATATTATTTGTTGGTTTTAACGGTAAACAATCAATCATTAATAGTCCTATATTAAATTTTGAAATTACTCAGACTGGTAGTGTGGGTATGTTTGTTAAGTATCAGTTGGCAGCTTTTTTAGGAATTTTCGCTATATCTATGTTAGTTCAGTTTGTTAGTTATTATTTTTCATCACTTGCAAAGATGAATGAATTAAAAGAGAGTTGACGTTTTGGAACTTTTATTTTTATTAATTCTTATATTAACAATGGCAGTAGCATTAGGCTCTGGATTTCCTGTAGCGTTTGCCCTACCAGGATCTGCGATCTTGTCTATATCACTTGCTGCTATATGTGGTCTTATTTTTGAAAATAATTTAGATGCTTATTTTCATTCTGGGAGTGCCTCTCAGTGGATTTCAGCTGGTGTCACCAATTTGAGAGGTATTTATTGGGAAGTAGAAAGAGATACTTTAATAGCAATCCCATTATTTATTTTTATGGGCATTATGCTACAGCGATCTAAAATAGCAGAAGATTTGTTGGTAACAATGGCACAACTTTTTGGAAGAGTGCCAGGTGGTTTAGGAATTTCAGTTGTTTTTGTCGGTGCATTACTAGCTGCAACAACAGGCATTGTTGGTGCCACAGTTGTTGCTATGGGGTTAATTTCATTACCTGCAATGTTGAGAAATAATTATTCTCCATCTTTAGCTACTGGGACAATAGCTGCATCTGGTACATTAGGTCAAATAATCCCACCATCTATTGTTTTAATAATTTTAGCTGATCAACTAGCTTCAGCAACTGATCAAGCTAGTACGCTTAGAAAAAATCTTTTTAAAGAAAATACTGGTGAATTAATGATGCCATCTGTATTTGATGTGACTTCAACAAGCGCAGGTGAAATGTTTTTAGGCGCATTCCTACCTGGATTAGTCTTAGTTGGTCTTTATATGTTGTTTATTTTAATTCTTGCTTTACTTTTTCCTAAAACTGCCCCCGCAGTTCCTTATGATGGTAAAGTTGACAAAAGTTTTTGGATAAAGGTTTTTCTTACTCTTGTGCCGCCATTAACATTAATAATAATTGTTTTAGGATCTATTATTACTGGCATAGCAACTGTAAACCAAGCTGGTGCAATAGGAGCTGCTGGCGCTATTGTTATGGCAGGCTATAGACTTCAAAGCTCCTCTAAAACAGCTTTTTATCCTGCTTTTATATTAATTGTTTCATTGGCGTTGATTACTTATTCATTAATTAACTATGAAATGAATGTTAAAGCTGCAGATACAGCAGAAGATAAAATTGGAATTTTTATTGGTGCCATAGGGGCGCTACTTTTAATTATTTCTCTTATTTGGAGTGGAGTTAGATTATTTGATGCTGAAAATACAATGAAAGGAGTTATGTTAGAAACAGCTAAAACAACTTCATTAGTATTTATCATTCTTCTTGGTGCTGCAATGTTAACAGCAGCCTTTAGAGCTTTTGGTGGAGAAGATTTAGTAAGAGATTACTTGAATTCTTTAGCTGGTGGATTCTGGACAAAATTCATTGTAGTTATGGCCGTTATATTTATTTTAGGCTTTTTCTTAGATTTTATAGAAATAGCAGTTGTAGTTGTTCCCATTGTTGCACCAATTTTGTTAGCTGATCCATCTGCTAATATTACAGCGGTTTGGTTGGGTGTAATGATTGGACTAAATATACAAACCTCCTTTCTTACTCCACCATTTGGTTTTGCTCTTTTTTACCTTCGTGGTGTTGCTCCTGCTATAGTAAAAACTGTCCAAATGTATAAAGGTGTTATACCATTTATTACTTTGCAGTTATTAGCACTTGCTGTTGTTGGGTTATATCCATCTTTAGTGAATTATTTACCAAACAGAGTAAGTTTTCTTTCTGAAACGTCTCCACCACCCAAAAACCCTAAATTACAATACTGTATAGAAGAATATGTAAGAGAAAATGTACTTACGGACAATAATGACGTTAAAAATGCAATTTTCAAAGCTAGTGAAATTGATAGAGAAACTTTGCCTAAATCATATCAATTGTTACTAACAAAATCCATAAGTGACGTTACCAAGGGAATAGAACACCTGAGCCAAGCTTTTAATATTGAAAAAGAAATAAATAAAAAATCATTGGATTATGAGCCACAATTATTATTTGTTAGAAATATCGAGAAAGATATAAGATCTATTGAAAAAGAAACAAAAGAAATAAAAGTACTGATATCAAGACTGTCAACAAATCAAGATGATGAAGAAAAAATTTTACAAAAAAAATTAATTGCTAAAAATACGTTAATCGAAAAATATAGATCTCAAATACCTAAAGATTGGCCAAGTAGGTATAAAGAATTTCAGTCTCTAATCAAAAAAGAAAAAATTGAGAGATCTAAGTATAGAAGATTAATGGATGGGTCTTATAACGAAATTTTTAAACTCTATTCAGTTATTAGCCTTAAGGATATGTTCTTTAAATTTGAAACTAAATTCAACATTATATCTACTAAATTAGAAACTAATGATCCTTCAGAATTAATTAAAGAAATTAAATTGCTTACAAGAGAATTGAGTAAAATTCCAGATAATAGAAATATAATTTCAAGTTTAAATAAGTCTGTTAGAAATTTAAAAAAGAAAAAAGTTGATTATGTTAAAATCAAAAAAGATTTCGAAACAGCTTATATGTTATACGTCCAGAAAAGTAATGATTTAAAGGTAATTGATAACAGAGTTGTATCTGAATTAGATAATTATTTAAAAACTGTTTCAACTTCGATTGGGGTAAGGCAACAAAGTAAATTACCTAGAGAATTGGCTCTTTACCTCGCAAACTGTAGGGCTTCTCATAAAAACCTTACTCTGTTCTTTTAATTAACAATGCTTACCGCAACAATGTCATATAAAAATATGATGGTAGCACCTCATCACCTTGCTGCAAAAACTGGTTCGGATATTCTTAAAGAAGGTGGAAATGCTGTAGAAGCGATGATTGCATCTGCCGCCATGATATCTGTTGTTTATCCACACATGAATTCTATGGGTGGCGATAATTTTTGGTTAATTTCTGACAAAAACAAAAAAGTTAAATCAATCGATGCTTGTGGTGGTGTAGCTAATTCCGTCTCAATAGATTTTTATAAACAAAAAGGTTATAATTCTATTCCTTCTCGTGGTCCTTTGGCTGCATTAACAGTTCCTGGAGCCGTTTCTGGATGGAAAATGGCTTACGATTATAGTGTAAAAGAACTAGGTGGTAAATTATCATTAGAAAGACTATTGCTAGATGCTGCAGAAGCGTCAAAAGAAGGTATAGCAGTTACTAATACCTTAAGAAATAATCTTCAAGCGAAAGCTCATCAATTAGAAGATATACCCAACTTTAAAGATATTTATTTTAAAGATGGAAAAATTCCAAACGTAGGTGATAAATTACAGTTTAATGCAATGTCAAAAACATTTTCATCACTAATTAAAAATGGTTTAGATGATTTCTATAGTGGAGAAATTGCAGAAGATATTTTGTCTGATTTAGAAACTTTAGGCTCTCCTCTTAAAAAAATAGATTTTGATAATTATGCTGCGTCTTTTGTAAATCCATTAGAGCTTGAGATAAAAGATGCAAAGCTATTTAATTTACCACCTCCAACTCAAGGTCTTGCTTCTATATTAATTTTAGGTGTTCTTGACGAGTTAACAGATAAATATGAAAATGATACTGACTTGATACATAAAATTGTTGAAGCCACTAAAGTTGTTTTTAAAATTAGGGATAAATATGTTTGTGATCCTAATTATATGACGAAAAAAACCTCTGATTTTCTCAACAAAGATTTTATTAGACAATTAGTCAACAAAATAGATTTAAACAAAGCCTTGCCATGGCCAGATGCTAACGTAGGAGGTGATACTGTCTGGCTTGGTGCCTCTGACTCATACGGAAACACAGTCAGTTTCATTCAAAGTATTTACTGGGAATTTGGTTCTGGTTTAATTCTACCTAAAACTGGGATAACTATGCAAAATAGGGGAATTAGTTTTTCCTTAGATGAAGAAAATTTTAATAAGTTATTACCATCTAGAAAACCTTTCCATACTATACAACCTGCTTTGGCCCACTTTAATGATGGTAGAGTGATGGCATATGGTACTATGGGTGGAGAAGGACAGCCACAAACTCAAGCTACAATTTTTTTGCGTTATGCTATTCAAAATTTAGATCTTCAAAAAGCAATTAATGAACCTAGATGGCTTTTAGGAAGAACTTGGGGTGATGAAACAACATCCCTTAAAATTGAAGGTAGATTTAATAATTCTACCCTTGCTGATCTAAAAAATTTAGGACATATTATTGAAAAAGTTGGAGATTTTGAAGAAATTATGGGGCATGCTGGTGCTATTGTGGATCATCCTAATGGTTTAAAAGAGGGTGGGTATGATTTGCGTAGCGATGGAGATGCAGTTGGTGGTTAGTTAAATAGATTGCCACTCATTATTTTCTAGAATCTGACCTGGCTTAAATCTGTTTTTATATGACATGCTAGTTATTTCTTTTATATAATAGCCTAAGTATAAGTACTTATAATTACGTTGTTGACCAAACAAGATACATTGAATAATCATATAATTTCCTAAGCCTAATTTATCTAGGCTAGGGTCAAAAAAACTGTATACTGCAGATAAATCTTTATCGCCTACATCTAATAGAACAGCCCCCATTAATTTTTTATTTTTATCCCTAAACTCCATTAATGAGGTTTTAATTGGCGATGTCTCAACCATTGAGGTAAATTCATCCTCGTCCATCTCGGACATTGATCCTCCTGAGTGACGGTTAAGCTGGTACTTTTTGAAAAGTTGATAATGTTCCAAAGTTACAGAATTTTGAATTATTTTATAATTTAAAAAATTTAAATTTTTATTAACTCTTTTTAAACTTTTGGTTAATTTAAATTTTTTTATTTCAACTCTGTAAGATTTACAAGAACTACAATTGTCACAAATTGGTCTATACATCCAATTCTCAACTCTTCTAAAACCATTAATGGCAAGTTCATTATATATTTCGTTATTGTGACTTAGGTCTGTGGCAATCCTTTTTTCAACTCTTCCTTTTAAATAAGGGCAGGGGGTAGCTTTAGTTAATAAATATATAGGTTGTTCTAGTATGTTTTTGGGCTTTATATCTATCATATACTTATATACGGCTTAAAATTTAATATTTTATGAATTTTGCCCTTTTAGTAAATTAGCTACATATGGAGCAAAGTAAGTTATTATTCCATTACACCCGGCTCTTTTAAAGGCAATAAGGCTTTCAAAAATTATTTTTTGTTCATCGAACCAGCCATTGTCAATGGCACCCTTTATCATGGAGTATTCACCTGATACTTGATAGGCATATAAAGGAATTTTAAATTCCTGTTTTATTTTATAAATGATATCTAAATAAGGCATGCCCGGTTTGACAATGAACATATCTGCACCCTCATTTATATCTAGAGCTATTTCCCTTATAGCCTCGTCTGAATTTCCTGGATCCATTTGATAACTTTTTTTTGATTTATTGGATAAATTCAATGTAGAACCAACAGCGTCACGAAATGGACCATAGAATGCAGAAGCATATTTTACAGCATAAGACATAATTTGCACATTAATGAAACCTTGATTATCAAGTGTATCTCTAATAAATCCTACTCTTCCGTCCATCATATCACTGGGTGCAATTATATCGCATCCAGCCTCAGCTTGAACAAGAGCTTGATTACAAAGAATTTCTAAAGTTTTATCATTATCAATTTGGTTGTTAAATATAATACCGTCATGTCCATGATCTGTAAAAGGATCCAAAGCTACATCACATATAACTCCTAAGTTAGAATTAACTTTTTTGGAAATTTTAATTGCCTTGCATATGAGATTGTTTTTGTTAAGAGCTTCACTACCATTTGGATTTTTTAAACTTTTTTCTATCTTGGGAAAAAGAGCAATTGCAGGAATCTCTAATGAAGATATACGTTCAATCTCTTTTGGTAAAAGATCTAAAGAGAATCTATAAATACCAGGCATTGATTCAATTTCTTCTTTGGTATTAGAGCCATAGGTTACAAAAATTGGGTATATTAAATCATTTATGGACAAATTGTTTTCTGCAACCAGTTTTCTTGAAAAATCTGACATCCGATTTCTTCGTAATCTTGTTCTAGGAAAGTTGCTAACAGAAAATCCTTTATTTATGGTTTGTTTCATTTTGACGACCTGATATTTTTCCAAAGGTTGTAATTTGTAATTTAATAAACTATCAATCATTGTATATATAATTTAACTTAATATAATCTTTTATAAGGAATAATTACAATGTTATTGTCACGTTTTTTTCTTCCAGTATTAAAAGAAACGCCTAAAGATGCAGAAATTGTTTCTCATATTTATATGTTAAGAGCTGGCATGATACAACAATCATCCTCTGGTATTTATTCTTGGTTACCACTTGGGAAAATTATTTTAGATAATATTACAGATATTTGTAGAAATGAGATGATTTTAGCTGGAGCTAATGAAATCTTAATGCCAACTCTACAGTCAGCCAACATTTGGAAAGAGTCTGGTAGATATGAAGACTATGGTAAAGAAATGCTTCGTATAAAAGATAGAAATGAAAGGGATCTTTTATACGGACCTACAAATGAAGAGTTGGTAACTGAAATTTTCAGAACACATGTAAAAAGTTATAAAGGTTTGCCTCTAAACTTATTTCATATTCAGTGGAAATTTAGAGATGAACTTCGTCCAAGGTTTGGCGTAATGAGAGGCAGAGAGTTTTTAATGAAAGACGCCTATTCATTTGATGTTGATTATGAATCTTCAATAAAATCTTACAACATAATGTTCATTTCTTACATGCAGTTATTTAAAAAAATGGGTCTTAAAGCTATTCCTATGAAAGCTGACACAGGACCTATAGGAGGAGATTTAAGTCATGAATTCATTGTTATAGCAGATACTGGAGAAAGTGAAGTTTTCTTAGAAGAAGATTTTCTCTCATTTGAAGGTTCCTTAAATGAAATAAATTATGAAAGAGACCTTCAAAATGAAGTAGATAAATTCACATCCTTTTATGCTGCAACAGAAGAAAAACACAATCCTAATGATAAGAAAATTCAATCTTTAAACCTAATAAAAACAAGAGGTATTGAAGTAGGTCATATATTTCATTTTGGTCAAAAATATTCTAAGCCAATGAATGCTATCGTGAATAAAAATGATGGTAAAAATACCCCTGTTTACATGGGGTCATATGGAGTTGGTTTATCTAGATTGGTTGGAGCTGTTATAGAAGCTAATCATGATAAAGATGGGATTGTTTGGCCTCAAGAAATAGCTCCTTGGCATTATAATTTAATTAATTTAAAAAGTGGAGATAAAAGCTGTGATGACACTTGTAAAAATTTATATAAATTAATCCAAGAAAAAAATTACACAGTTCTTTATGATGATACTGATGAAAGAGCAGGAGCTAAACTTGCAAGAGCAGATTTGTTAGGTTTGCCTTTTCAGATAATAATTGGCCCAAAGGGTATTAAAGAGAAATTATTTGATTTGAAAAATAGAAAGAACGGTAAAATTGAAAGACTATCTTACGATGAATTATCAAACTTTATTAATCAAAATAATAGGTAAAGATTGAGCTATTTTATTTTCAATGAAACAGAAAGAACAATAGCTTTTAGGTATATAAAATCTAGAAGAGCTGAGGGTTTTATTTCTATTTCTGCATGGTTCTCACTTATTGGGATTACATTAGGTGTTGCTACATTAATTGTTGTCATGTCAGTTATGAATGGTTTTAGGGCTGAGTTAGTAGATAGAATATTAGGTATTAATGGTCATCTTATAGTTTATAAAAAAAACCAACCCTTAATATCTAATTATAATGAAATTGTGAGTCAAATTTTGGATGTTAAGGACGTCGTTGCTGTAACTCCACATTTAGAAGGTCAAGCTTTAGCTAAAACTAAAAGTGCTGTCACAGGAGTAGTTATAAGAGGAACTAATTGGTCTGATCTTGCTCCAAAAAAATTACTATGGGACTCTCTGGATAAGGATTCTTTTAATAACTTTAAAAATAAAAAACAGATAATCATTGGTTACAGGTTGGCGCAGAGACTTAATGTTAAAGAAGGAGATTTCATTTCACTGGTATCTCCTAATGGAATGGAGACTGCTTTAGGGTCATTACCTTTAAGTCAAAATTTTATAGTTGGTGGTTTTTTTAACATAGGTATGTATGAGTACGATAATAATTTTATATTTATTCCATGGGAAAAAGCAGAGTCTTTTCTTTCTGTGAAGAATACTGCTCATGGAATTGAAATTTTTTTAAAAGATCAAAATCTGACTTCTATTGTATATTCTAACCTAATTAATAAATTGGGTAATGATCTAATCATTGTGGACTGGAAAAAAAGAAATTCATCTTTTATGAATGCTTTGGCTGTCGAAAAGAATGTAATGTTTGTAATACTGACATTAATAATTATAGTCGCTGCTTTTAATATTATTTCTTCTATGATTATGTTAGTTCAATCTAAGAATTCCGATATTGCTCTTATGAGAACAATGGGAGCTTCTAAATATTTAATCATGAGAATTTTCTTGCTAACGGGCTCTATGATAGGTTTTTTAGGAACCTTTGGTGGAACAGTTTTAGGTTTGATTTTTGCCTCTAATATTCAAGAAATTAGAATTTTTATAACTAAGTTATTAGGTGAGGAATTATTTTCACCTGAAATTTATTTTTTATCGCAGTTACCATCAAAAATAAATTTTGATGAAGTTTTAATGGTAATAATTATTTCAGTCTTTCTTACTTTGTTAGCTAGCCTATTTCCCGCTTGGAAAGCTTCGAAAATATCTCCGGCAGAGGCTTTAAGATATGAGTGATGATATAGATTTTGAAATTTTATCATTAAAAAATATATCTCATATTTATGACCAAGAAAACCATAAGCTAAAAGTGCTAAGTAATATTAACATTGTCATTAAAAAAGGAGAAATGGTCTCCCTTATAGGTCCAAGTGGTTCTGGAAAATCAACGCTATTAAACATAGCAGGCTTGCTTGAAAAGCCTTCTATTGGTTCAATATATTTGATAGGTAAAAATTGTAAAAATATCAATGAAGAGGCTAAAGCAAACTTAAGAGGCTCTAACATAGGATTTGTTTTTCAATCACACCGATTATTTCCAGAGTTTTCAGCCTTAGAAAATGTAATGTTACCTCAATTAATAATGGGAACTTCTAAAAAACAAGCTGAGAGTAATTCTAAAGAATTATTAGCAATGCTTGGATTAGAAAAAAGGTTTTCACATAGGCCAGCAAAACTCTCTGGTGGTGAATCACAAAGGGTAGCAATTGCAAGGGCCATAGCCAATTCTCCAAATTTAATTTTAGCTGATGAGCCTACAGGTAATCTGGACCCATTAAGTGCCCAAAATGTTTTTGACATTTTATATAAGGTTGTAAAATCACTTAATATAAGTTGTCTTATAGCGACTCATAATCTTGTACTAGCGAAATCAATGGATAGATGCCTTTTTTTAGAAAATGGCGCAATTAAAGAACAGTAATTTATTTAACTATGAGCATAACTAAAAATTTATTTGTCCATTTAAGAGTGCATTCAACTTATTCATTATCAGAAGGAATGCTTTCTTTTGATTATTTATCAAATTTTTGTATAGATAACAATCAACCAGCAATGGCGATTACTGATACCTCTAATATGTTTGGGGTATTAGAATTTTCTTTAAAAATGGTTTCGGCTGGTATCCAACCCATTATTGGTATGCAAGTTAATATCGCCGAAAGAACAGAATCTGAGGAAAATGTTGGTGAAGTTGTTTTAATAGCAAAGAATAAGATTGGGTATAAAAACTTATTAATTCTTGCCAGTGATTTATCTATTAATGATAATTTTGAAAAATACTTAAGTTTTACTAATTTAGAAAAATTTAAAGATGGATTAATTTTATTAACAGGTGGGGTGGAAAATGGTTTTATTGGTCAGCCTGCAGCCCAAGGTAACAAAAATAAAGTTTATAACCGCCTTAAGGAACTTGAGCGTTTATTTAAAGATAATTTATATATTGAGTTGCAGAGACATGGACTTGTTGCTGAGAATACAGCTGAAAAAATACTTTTAGATTTATCTCAAAAATTAGATCTTCCACTAGTAGCAACAAATGACTGTTTTTTTCAAAATAAAGAAAAATTTAACGCTCATCAAGTTTTAACTTGTATAGACAAAGGTCTTACTATTTCGTCAGATAATAGAAGGTTGTTAACAAAAGAACATTATTTAAAAGATAGTGGCGCCATGATATCCTTGTTTAAGGATATACCTGAAGCCATTGAAAACACTATTATTATTGCAAAAAGATGTTCTTATTTTGTAGAGCCTCATGATCCTATTCTCCCTAAATACCCAGGTCTTAAAAATATGAATGAGACTGACTATTTATTTAAAATTTCTATCGAGGGTTTAGATCAGAGGTTTAATGTTTCATCAAAAAAATTTAATGAAAAAGAAAAGGAAATTTATAAAAACAGGTTAATTGAAGAGCTGGAAATCATTAATAAAATGGGTTTTGCAGGATATTTTTTAATAGTTTATGATTTTATTAAATGGTCAAGAGATAATTTTATACCAGTTGGCCCTGGCAGAGGTTCTGGTGCAGGGTCTATAGTAGCATGGGCCCTTAAAATAACAGATTTAGACCCAATAAGATGGGGGTTGTTATTTGAAAGGTTTTTAAATCCTGAGCGTATTTCGATGCCTGATTTTGATATTGATTTTTGTCAAGACAGAAGAGAAGACGTTATCAACTATGTTAGAAATAGATACGGCCATGATAAAGTGGCTCAAATTATTACTTTTGGTAGTTTACAAGCTAAGGCGGCTATTCGTGATGTTGGTAGAGTTTTGGAAATGCCATATGGTCAAGTAGATAAAATTGCTAAATTAATCCCATTTGTTCCGGCAAAACCACCTACAATTAAAGAAGCTATAGATAGTGAAGAAGAATTACAAAGAGAAATTTCAGAGAACCAAGAAGTAGAAGCTCTTATTAAAACTGCAATTGATCTTGAAGGTCTAAATAGACATGCATCAACTCATGCTGCTGGATTAGTAATAGGTGATAGACCTCTAAATCAATTAGTACCGTTATATAAGTTTAATGAAGAGGAAATGCCGGCCACTCAATTTAATATGAAATTTGTTGAAAAGGCTGGTCTCGTTAAATTTGATTTTTTAGGACTTAAAACACTTACAGTCTTATCAAAAGCGGAAAGTTTAATAAAACAATCAGTCAAAAACTTTGATCTAAGCAAAATATTATTGGATGATAAGAAAACTTATGAAATGTTATCTACTGGATCTACTACAGGTATATTTCAATTAGAATCTTCTGGTATGAAAGATGTCTTAACCGGTTTAAAGCCTGATAGGTTTGAAGATATCATTGCTGTTGTATCTTTGTATAGACCAGGTCCAATGGAAAACATTCCAAGTTACATAAATAGAAAACATGGAAAAGAAAAAATTACTTATATGCATTCTTCTTTAAAAGATGTTTTGGAGGAAACTTATGGAATTTTTATTTATCAAGAGCAGGTTTTAAGAGCTGCTCAAATATTAGCTGATTTTTCCCTTGGTAGCGCAGATATTTTAAGAAGAGCAATGGGTAAAAAAGATAAAATTGAAATGGATCAGCAGAAAAAATCTTTTATAGCAGGTGCCCAAAATAATAATATTGATGAATTTAAAGCTAACGAAATTTTTGAACAAATTGCAGCTTTTGCAGGATATGGGTTTAATAAATCACATGCAGCTGCCTATGCCTTAATAGCATATCAAACAGCATGGATAAAATGTAATTTCCCACATGAATTTTTTGCAGCAATGATGACTGTCGAGTATAACAATACTGATAAATTATCTGTTTTTGTGTCGGACTTAAAAAGGTTAGGTATTTCAATCCTTCCCCCTTGTATCAACAAAAGTGGTAGTGAGTTTCTAATTGAAAAGGAGAATGATAAAACTTCTTTAAGATATTCATTATCATCTTTAAAAAATGTTGGTAACGATGCAATTAATAAGATTGTCAAAATCAGAAATGAATTTGGTATATTCAATAATATTGATTCTTTTCTTGCCAATGTACCATATAGTTTAATTACTAAAAAAACATTTGAAAGTTTAATAAAATCTGGTTCTTTGGATTCTATAGAAAAAAATAGAAATAAGTTGTTTAACTCAGTTGATTTAATGTTAAACCATTGTCAATCGATAGAAAAAGACAAAATTTCAAACCAACAAAATCTATTTAACGAAAATAATAATGCTCAATTGTCAATTAATCTATTTGATATTCCCGATTGGGGAATTGAAGAAAAATTAAATAATGAATTTTCATCTCTTGGTTTATATTTAAAATTACACCCACTTGATAATTATTCAGAAGTTTTAAAAAGCTTAGATATTAAAACAAATTTGGATGTTCTTGATAACCCTCAAAATTATTCTAAAAAAAATATTCAACTATGTGGACTAATCTTCAAAATATTTAAAAAGCAATCAATTAGAGGGAAATGGGCTACCATTTTATTGAACGATTTAAGCGGCTCATCAGAAATTAATATATATTCTGATGTATTAGTTAAACATGAAGATGTATTAGTTGAAAAACAGTTAATTCTTGTAGATGCTGAAATAAAAAATGACACAAACCAAGGCTGCAAAATAGTTGCAAGAAGGCTAACGCTTTTAAATGATTTTATTTCTGAAAAAAAATTTAATCTAACACTAGTTATGGATAATTTTAATAATATGAAAGAAATATATAATTTTTCTAAAACTTTATTTCCTGGTAATTCGTCTTTAATAATTAATATTCACCTTAACGGACAAGCAATTAAATTTAGTGTGAAAGAAAATATAAAAATTTCTTCCGAATTAATTAGTAATATAACAAAAATTAATAACGTTAGATCAATTAGTTTTGCCTAAATTTTTTAGCCTTTAAAGCTTGCAAAAATAATAAGTTTACTTTAATTAAAAATTAATTTTGTGCAATATCTGGTTTATTTAACCATCCGGTGTTTTTTTAGGTATTGCTTTAACATTAACCGGTAAAGGAAAATACAATGTCACTCCCAACTTTCACAATGAGACAACTTTTAGAAGCAGGCGTTCATTTTGGTCATCATACAAGAAGATGGAATCCCAAAATGGATCCATATATTTTTGGTAAAAGAAACAATATTCATATAATAAATTTAGAAAAAACAGTCCCAATGTTATATGAAGCTTTAGATGCTATACAGTCTATAGCAAAAAATGGTGGAAAATTTTTATTTGTAGGTACAAAAAGGTCCGCTTCTGAATTAATAGCTCAAGCTGCAATTAATTGTGGTCAATATTATGTAAATCATAGATGGCTTGGTGGAATGTTAACCAACTGGGAAACAGTTTCCAAATCTATAAGAAAGCTAAAAAACTTAGAGGAAAGAATTGAAACTGGTGAGATAAACAGCCTTACAAAAAAAGAAAGGCTTCAGATTGAAAGGCAAAAAGAAAAGCTGGATTTAACGCTAGGTGGTATAAAAAATATGAACGGTATCCCAGATGCCATTTTTATAATCGATACTAATAAAGAATCAATAGCCGTATTGGAAGCCAATAACTTGAACATACCAGTTATAGCAATATGCGATACGAATACTAATCCATCTGGAGTTGATTATCCTATTCCTGGAAATGATGATGCTTTAAGAGCTATTTCATTATATTGTGATTTAGTTGCTGCCTCAGTTTTAAAAGGTTTAGAAAGTAATTTAGAACAGAGTGGTGTGGATATTGGCGAGTCTGAAGTTATAGTTGAAGAAAATACAAGCCAAAATATTAATTCAGATAATATTCCTGAAGTTGTTTCTGCCGATCCAGTTGCCTTGGATAGTGATAACCCAGAAAATGTTGTTAAAGATTAAATTAAATTTTGTTTTTAAGTTACAAATATTTAAATATTTTTTAATTAAATGAGAAAGGTAATGAAATGTCTCTTACAGCTTCAATGGTAAAAGAATTAAGAGAAAAAAGTGGAGCAGGCATGATGGACTGCAAAAAGGCTCTAACTGAAAATAATGGTCAAATGGAAGAGGCCATTGACTGGCTTAGAAAAAAGGGACTTGCTTCTGTTTCAAAAAAGTCAGGAAGAGTTGCAGCTGAAGGGTTAGTAGGAATTACGATAAAAAATAATTCTGGTATAATTTTAGAAATAAATTCAGAAACAGATTTCGTTGCAAGAAATGAAATTTTTCAAAATTTTGTTAAAACTTGTTGTGAATTAGCATTATCTAATAAAAGTGATGTTGAAAGCCTTAAAAGTTTAGCTTATCCGGATTCAGGAAGAACAGTTGAACAAGAGTTAGCAAATAATATCGCAACAATTGGTGAAAATATGAATATTCGGCGTTTAGAATTTCTAGATGTCAATGAAGGTGGTTTATTTTCATATATTCACAATAATGTAGCTGATGGTTTAGGAAGGTTGGGTGTATTAGTTGCACTTGAAAGTAAATTGGGCATGGATGATTTGTCAACAATTGGCAAACAAATAGCTATGCATATTGCAGCAACGTCTCCAAAATCTTTAAGCATTGAAGACCTTGATAAAAATATTGTTGATAGAGAACGTCAAGTGCTAACTGATCAAGCTGTAGCGTCTGGCAAACCAAAAGAGATTGCTAACAAAATAGTTGAAGGTAGAATGCATAAATTTTTTCAAGAAGTAGTTTTAAATGAACAAATCTCAGTCCTTGATGGAGAAACAAAAATCAAGGATGTGATTAAAAAACTCGCTAATGAAAAAGGGTTTGATATTAAACTTAAAGGTTTTAAAATTATTAAATTAGGCGATGGCATTGAAGTTGAAGAAACTAACTTTGCAGAAGAAGTTGCTGCAACGGCGAGTAAAAATTAAACTATTTAATATAGCGTGAATTATATTGAAAAATTTTAAATGGAAAAAAATTCTTCTTAAAATTTCTGGTGAATCATTAATGGGAAATGATGCATTTGGAATTAACACAGATGTTGTTAAATCTTTTGCTGTTGAAATAAATGACGTTGTTAAGACTGGTGTTCAAATTTGTATTGTTGTTGGTGGAGGTAATATATATAGAGGTTTATCTGGAAGTAAAAATGGAATGGACAGAGCGACTGGGGACTATATGGGAATGTTAGCAACGGTAATGAATAGTCTAGCTATCCAGAATGCGCTTGAACAAATAGGTGTGCAAACTCGTGTTCAGTCAGCTTTACCTATATCTGCAGTTTGTGAACCTTATATAAGAAGAAGAGCTAAAAGGCATATGGAAAAGGGGAGAGTAGTTATTTTTGCTGCAGGTACAGGTAACCCTTACTTCACAACTGATACAGCTGCAGCTTTGAGGGCATCAGAAATGAATTGTGACGCTTTAATTAAAGCTACTTTAGTTGATGGTGTCTATTCTGCTGATCCTAAACATGATAAAAATGCAACTAAATATGATAATCTTAGTTATCTTGATGTATTAACCAAAGACCTGAAGGTGATGGATGCATCGGCAATATCATTAGCTAGAGAAAATAATATACCAATTTTAGTTTGCTCTATTATAAAAGATAAGAATCTTGCAAAAGTTTTAAGTGGTAAAGGTTCTTTCACTATAATTTCTAATTAAAGGAGATTTACATGGCAGAATTAGATGTAAATGAAATTAAAACACGTATGGAAAAAGCTATAGATTCTTTTAAAAAGGATTTAAGTGGATTAAGAGTTGGAAGAGCTTCTTTGAATATGCTTGATCAAATAAATGTTAATGCATACGGAAGTATAATGCCATTAAATCAAGTAAGTACTGTCAGTGTTCCTGAATCACGCATGTTATTGGTTTCTGTTTGGGATAACTCTCTAGTGTCAGCAACAGAAAAAAGTATTAAAGAAAGTCCACTGGGTCTTAATCCAATGGTAGAAGGTAACATTATTAGAATATCTATTCCACCTCTCTCTGAAGAAAGGAGAGTTGAAATAACTAAGATTGCCGCTAAATATGGAGAAAATGCCAGGGTATCTGTAAGAAATATCAGAAGAGATCATATAGAGACTGTCAGAAAGCTTCAAAAAAATGGTGAGATTAGTGAAGATCAAAAGCATAAAGATGAATTGAGCATTCAAGAAATCACAAACCAAATAATAGAAAAAATTGATAGCATCTTGTCTATTAAAGAAAAAGAAATATTAGAAAATTAATTATGTCTATAAAGCATTTAGCTATAATTATGGACGGAAATAGACGTTGGGCACTGTCTAGGAATCTTAAATCATATGAAGGACATATAAAAGGCGCCAACAACCTTTTTAATATTATAGAATCTGTAAATAAAAATAAAATTGATTTTCTGACTGTTTTTGTTTTTTCAACTGAAAACTGGAAAAGATCCAAAACTGAAATTTCTTTTCTTATGGATCTTCTTGTAAAATTTTTAGACGATACTATTCAAAAAATTAATTCTAATGATTATAAAGTTAGATTCATTGGTAATCTAGTACCTTTTAAAAAAAATATAATTAAAAAAATTAATTTTATTCAAGATAATACTTCTAATAATAAAGGTATAACAATTACTATTGCACTTAATTTTGGTGGTAGATATGATATAATAAATGCCACTAACAAAATCCTAAATACTCAACCTAGACTAAAACTTATAGATGAAGAAAACTTCAAAAATTTCACTTTTAATAATTGTATTCCTGATCCTGATTTATTAATTAGAACCGGTGGCGAAATGCGTTTGTCAAACTTCCTTCTTTGGGATTTAGCCTACACAGAATTAATGTTCTTGCCACAGATGTGGCCAGAGTTTGATGAGCAAATTTTAAATGAATGTATTATGAATTATAATAATCGTATAAGAAAGTATGGTGAGTGATTATTAATATTTTAATCAAACTTAAGGACCTAATAGAATTAAAGGAATTTAGGTTAAGAATAATTTCTTCTATAATTCTTCTCACAGTATTTTATTTGTTTTTTAAAATTGGAAATCCTTTATTTGTAATCTTATTATCTTGTATTTTTCCTATGATTTTTATTGAAATGGTTAAAATGAGCTTTGATAAAGTTTCTATAAGTCAATTTTTTAATATTTTTTTTTTACAAAGTATTTTTTTTATATACTTAATCTCAAAGTTAAATAATTTTAATTTTGGGTTTATTATTGATTATGATTTTTTAATTTTATCCTCTTTTTTAATTAACCTTTATTATTATAAGACATATAATGATTTTATTACGTTCTCTTTTTCAAATCTGATTATAATTTCATTTTTTTCTCTGATAGAAATCCTCTTGATGTCGAATGGGTTAAATCTTTTTTTATATTTAGTTCTATTAATAAGTTCTATGGATGTGTTTGCTTATTTAGGTGGAAAATTATTAGGTAATATTAAAATTATTCCCAAAATTAGTAATGGTAAAACTGTAGAAGGTACATTGATAGGTTTGATTTCTACAGTTTTCATCTCTTTTATGATTAAAGGTTTAATAAATTTAGATATTTTATCCTCATTATTATTAGGTTTTGTGATTGGTATATTATCTTTTTTTGGTGACATGTTTGAATCTTTTGTTAAGAGAAAAAAAGGCATTAAAGATAGTGGTAAATTGATACCTGGCCACGGTGGTTTGATGGATAGGTTTGATGGTTATATTTTAGTTTTACCTTTTTTCTATATTCTCTCTTATTTTATTTTATTAAGTTAATTATAATGTATCCCAAAAATATTATTTTATTAGGTTCAACAGGGTCAATTGGAAAATCAACTCTCAAGTTATTGAGAAATAATAGAGATAAATTTAATTTAATAGGTGTGTCTGCTCATAATAATGTTTCGTTATTAAGTGAAATAGTAAACGAATTTCAAGTTCCACACGTTGTTTTGTCAAACCCATTAAATTCAAAAAATTATTTTGGTAAAAGTGAATTAAATGTTGGTCATGAGGCTCTTGTTGAATTAGCCAAGATTAATTGTGATTTAGTTGTGTCTGGTATTATCGGAATATCAGGTCTTTACTCTGCCTTTGCAGCTATAAATGCTGGCAATCATCTAGCAATAGCTAATAAAGAAACACTTGTTACTGCGGGTAAGATATTTATAGATAAAGCTAATGAAAAAAAATGTAATCTTTTACCTATTGATTCTGAGCATAGCGCCATATTTCAGTGTTTAGATATAAATAATACTAAAAATTTAGATTTTATTACTCTTACATCTTCAGGAGGGCCATTTTTAAATAAAAAAGTTGAAGACTTTAAGGATATTAAGCCTGAAAATGCTCTAAAACATCCTATATGGGAAATGGGTAAAAAAATTTCTATTGATAGTTCAACTATGATAAACAAAGCTCTTGAAATTATTGAGGCTTCAGTTTTATTTGATTTAAGTGCAGATAAAATAGAAGTGGTTGTTCACCCTGAACATATTATTCATGGCCTAGTGCATTATAATGATGGTTCAATAATAGCTAATATGGGTTTCCCTGATATGATAACCCCTTTAAGTGTTGCGCTAAATTGGCCTAAAAGATTAAATTTAAATTTGAAAAAAATGTCATTATCTAATATTGGAAAGTTAACCTTTTTTGAACCGGATCTAAAAAAGTTTCCAGGGTTAAAGTTTGGTTGGGATGCAATAAGTAATATTAAATGCTCACCAATTGTATTAAACGGTTCAAATGAAGTAACTGTAGATTATTTTTTAAAAGGAAAAATCAATTTTACTGATATACATTACGTCATAGAAAAAACTCTAAATAATTATTCACCTACAAAACCTGAAAATATAGATGATGTTATTGAAATTGATAAAATAACCAGAATTAAAACTTTGAATATAATTAAGGAAATATAAAAATTGTTTGAATCTTCATTTTTTTTGTCTTTTATAGGTTTTTTCCTTGTATTAACTCCATTGGTTTTTGTACACGAGTTTGGCCATTATTACGCGGCAATCAAATCGGGAGTGAAAGTTGAAACTTTTTCAATTGGTTTTGGCCCAGAATTATTAGGGTTTAATGATAATAAAAATACGAGATGGAAGTTTTCTTTAATACCATTAGGTGGTTATGTTAAAATGAAAGGAGAACTTATAAATATTAATGATAATTCTAATAAAAACTCACTAGAAAAAGACTCTTTTTTAAAAGCAAGTTTGTTGTCAAGATTTATAATTGTAAGTTCTGGGCCTCTTGCAAACTTACTTCTTGGCCTGTTGTTGATTACGAGTTTGTATGCTTTAAATGGCAGGTATATTTCATCTACAATAATAAATAGTGTTGTAGATTCTAAACCTGCTCAATTAGCAGGAATTTTGCCAAATGATAAAGTCATTTCTATCGATGGTGAGTTGGTTGAAAATTTTCAAGAAATTAAACAAATTGTTGAAAACAAGCCCAAGGTTTCTTTAAATTTTAAAGTTTTAAGAGATAATGATGTTTTAAACATTAATGTAATTCCTATTGATTTTTTTGATGAAAAAACAAATAAGTTAGTTGGTAGAATAGGTGTTACAGCTAAACCTATGGTCTTAACAAAATTATCTCTGATTGAAGCTTTTAAATCTGGTGTTTACGACACTTATAGACTTACGACAGATTGGCTAATTGGTTTTAAATCATTGTTATCATTAAATATTGACAAAAAGGACGTTGTTGGCCCAATTGGAATAGCAAAAATTTCAGGTTCTAGTTTAGATCAAGGTTTTTTTTCAATAATCTTTTTGATGGCTATATTATCAATTAATTTAGGTTTAATTAATTTATTACCTATTCCTGCATTAGATGGTGGTTATATTTTATTATATGCATATGAGTTAATATTTAAAAAACCGTTACCTAGTAAAATTCAAATTTTATTATTAAAATTTGGTTTTATATTTTTGTTAATGTTAATGTTTTTAATTACTGCATTTGATTTGGGTTTCTAGATTGAAAAATGGTATACTTAAATAAGTAATTATATAAGATAGATATATGGATAGATTATTATTAAAAACTTTGATTTTTATAAAATTTTTTATTTTATTAAATTTTATTTCACCTTTAGGCTTTGCTCAAAATGAAGAGTTAAAAATCAACAAAATTATTATAAATGGTGAAAAAAGATTTTCTGAATCATTTATTCTTAATTATCTACCTAATTATCCCAATACAAGATTTACAAATGAAGTATTAGATGAATTTATCAAAAATTTATATAAAACAGAATTTTTTTCTAACATTAAATTAGATATTCAAGATAAAGTTTTAGTTATTAATTTGGAAGAGTTTCCAATTATTAATCAAATTACTTTTTCCGGCAATGATTTATTAGAAAACAAGCAACTTTCAGAAATTGTATCTATTAAATCTCGAGATGTTTTAAATTTAGAAAATTTAAATATTGCTGTTGAGCGAATAAGGCAGGAATATCAGAAACTTGGTAGGTATTTGGCAGAAATAAATATTAAAAAAAATATTTTATCTCAAGGTAGAGTGAATATTAATTTTGATATTGATGAAGGCTCACTGCTTGTGGTTAAAAACGTTAATTTTATAGGTAATAAGAATTTTTCTGATGCGGAGTTGAAATCAACAATTACAACAAAAGAAGACGCATGGTATAAAATTTTTGGATCAAACAAATTTATACCTGAAAGACTGGATTATGATAAAGAAAAATTAAAAAAATTTTATAATGATAGAGGATATATTGATTTCAAAGTAATTTCCGCTAAAGGAGATCTTTTACCAAACATTTCTGGTTTTAATATAAATTTTATATTAAATGAGGGGCAGAGATACAAGGTAAATGACTTAGACTTTATTTCTACTTCAATAAAAGACATAAATAAAAATTTACTATTTGAAAAAATTTCCATTAAAAAAGATGATTTTTTTGACTCTAGGGCTTTAGATTATTCAACAGATAATCTAGTAACCTTTTTTGAAAACAAAGGTTATAATTTTATAAACGTTGTTCCATCTATTACAAAAGAAAATGATCTAGTTAATATAAAGTTTTCAATACAAGAAGGCCCTAATAAATTTATTAATAGAATAAATATAGTTGGAAACACTAGGACGAGTGACACTGTAATTCGGAGGGAACTTAAATTTTTTGAAGGTGATCCATTTAATAAAAGTAAGTTAACATCTTCAATTAAATCTCTTAATAGACTTGGGTATTTTCAAACAGTTAACTATAAATTATTAAACTTAGATAATAATTTGCTTGATATAATAATAAACGTTCAAGAGATAAATACTGGGTCAGTAAGTTTTGGGGTTGGATATTCATCACTTGATAGCACAAGTTTAAATTTTGGTTTAAGTGAAAAAAACTTTCTGGGAGAAGGAAAGAAAATTAACGTACAAGCTAGTTTGTCAGATAAAAAATCTTCATATAACTTAGGTGTAACAGAACCATATTTTTTAGATAGACACTTATCATTATCTGGTAATGTTTTTAATCAAGAAAGAGAAAATCAAAAAGGTGATGTTAAATACAGCACTCAAGGATTAGGTTTTGGTTTTGGGTTTAAACAGGAAAATATTTCTCAAAACTTTAATTATAATATTTCAATATCAAAATCTACAACTTCTTCAACCTCAACTGCTGATTCATCTACAGGTGAAGAAGGAAAGGACATAACCTCTTCTTCTATTAGTCATAACTTAGTTAAAGATACAACAAATAGCTTTTTTAATCCAACATCTGGTTATAGAGTGAACTTTTCTAATACATTATCTGGAATTGGTGGAGATACATCTTTTTTAAAGTCAGTTGTTAATTATGGGTATTATATCCCGATTAATTATGGTGATTATATTTTTTCATTAAAATCTGGATTAGGTTTTATCACTGGCCTAGATGATAAAGTTACTGCTTCAAATCGTTTTTTGCTTGGAGGCAATACTTTACGAGGTTTTGATAGTGCGGGATTTGGCCCGAGAGATACTGGAAACAATCAAGCGGTTGGTGGAAATAATTTTTATAATCTTTCACTTGAAATTAAATCGGATATGTGGCTACCAGCTGAATCTGGTCTGGACTGGTTATTGTTTACTGATATA
>CAKZQZ010000037.1 GCA_937142855.1 uncultured Alphaproteobacteria bacterium
TTCCAAAGCGGTCTAGATTCTATAGTTTCCTCTACTAATGAGAATCTAATATCTTCCTTGCTAACTTTACCAATACTTTCTTTGACCTCAATGCAAGTCAACCAATGATTAGAAAAATAATTATCATTCAGCTCTCTAAATACATTAATTGCTTCAATATTAGAAAAGATATCTTGATAAAATTTATTATTATCTCTTCTTAACTGAATATGTTTATCTAAAACCTCCATTTGTCCTCTACCGATACCAGCCAAAATATTGCTCATCCTATAGTTAAAACCTATTTCTGAATGCTGATAATGTGGAGCTTTATCTCTCGCTTGTGTAGAAAGAAATATAGCTTTCTTTTTTACTATTTCGTCTTGACAAACCAATGCTCCACCTCCAGATGTTGTTATAATCTTATTTCCATTGAAAGATAAAACCCCAAAGTCTCCAAAGGTACCACAACGTCTTCCTTTATAGGTAGACCCCAGCGCTTCAGCAGCATCTTCTATAAGGGTTATGTTGTATTTTCGTGAAATCTCTTGTATTTTATCAATCTTAGCTGGCATTCCATAAAGATGTACCACAATAATTGCTTTAGGTTTTATTCCTTTAGCTATCTTATCTTTAATAGCTATTTCAAGATGATTTGGACACATATTCCAAGTATCAGATTCACTATCAATAAAAATTGGTTTAGCTCCTTGATAAATAATAGGATTCGCTGTTGCTGAAAAAGTAAAACTTTGACATAAAACTTCATCTCCTCTCTTAACACCAGATAAAATAAGTGCTAAATGAATAGCAGCGGTCCCTGATGATAAACAAGCTACTCTACATCCATGACCATTATACTCTTCTAAGTCTTTTTCAAAACCAGAAACGTTAGGACCTAATGGCGCTATCCAGTTGGTATCAAAAGCTTCTCTAATATATTTTAATTCCTCTCCTCCCATATGAGGAGAGGATAACCATATTTTACTTTTCTTCATAATTTGTTTTCTTAGAAATATATCTTAAAAAAGTTTGTAGAATAATCTTTAAATCTCCTAGAAAACTTCTCTTATAATAATAATCTAGATTAATTTTTACTTTATCAGGAAAAATTACTTTTTTACTAAATTTTTCTGGATCTTCCACACTCTTTAATAATTTTTCTTCATCAAAGTACTTGAGGCTTGCTGGACCAGTAATACCCGGTTTTAAATCCAAAATCAATCTATTTTCACCTTCCAACAAATCTGCAAATCCAGGTATATCAGGTCTAGGCCCCACTATACTCATATCCCCTTTTAACACATTGATTAATTGAGGAAGTTCATCTAACTTAAACTGTCTAACTTTATAGCCTAACTCAGAAATATTATTACTGCTTATAGAAATAGTTCTAAACTTATAGATCATAAATGTCCTTCCATATTTACCTATTCTTTCTTGCATAAATATACCATTAGAATTTGTATCTAAAGAGCATAATATCCAAACAATAATTAAAACTGGAAGGAGTATTAATAATGATAAAGTAGTAAACAAAAAATCAAAAAACTGTTTCACATTTGTAAAGTATAAACTTTAAAACACACATCTGTATAATGGGAAAAATGAGTCATTATTTCCATTTATTTCAGCCAAACCATTTCGCAATCTAATTTTATTCGCTTTTCTTATGAGTTCGTTATAAACATTTTCATTTATTATCTTTCTACCAGTATAAAAATTAACAATATCCTTTGGGAAAAAGGCTTTCTTATATTTAAAAATACCATCTTCCATACCATAACCTCCTCCTAAAACATAAAATTTCAATCCTTGTTGTCGAGCCCAATTAATTAATTCTACTTTCAAGAAATCATTAGGTCTTTTACTGAAAAACTCTTCATTCGTACCTCCTAAAAAAGAATAAATAGTGTCCTTCGATTTTAATACCAATTCAGAAGATATTGGAGTATCTTCAGAATATACAATACAAATACAACAGTTATTTTTATTTTCGTTCACAAACCTATAAAAGTCTTCAAAGTGATAAAAAAATGCTTCTTTGGCATTGGTTCGTTTCATAGTATCGATATAGATATCATAAAACTCTTTAATTTTATCTTTAGTTATATCTTGATAGTAGACTTTGCAAGAAAGGTTTTCTCTTTTTGCTTTATTGACATTCTTTCTTACTTTCCTATCAAATGCTTTCCATTGACTATCTTCTCCAATAATATTACCTTTTATATTAAGCATAGTAAGTTTTCTCTCTCCATTATAAGCAGTATAATTTTCGAATAAATTGAACCTAATGAATTCAGAAACAACCTTGTTTTTGAGATACCAATTATTAATATTCTTCCAAAAAATTAGTTTTTGATTTATATCCATTTCATCAGAAAAGTAAGGTCCTGTATACCCATATGGGCTAATAAAATCAAAATATGGGGTTTCTATATCACCTATTGTAATACGTCTTAAGTAACCTGGCATAAATGCAACAACTTTAGAGTTTTTATTCTCATAAGAAAAACACACTAGATTTTTAAAACCTCTATCAAATATTTCAATATAGTCAAGTAATAAATATGGATCAGTAACTGAATACTTTTTAAGTAAAAGCCTATATTGCTTTTGACCAACTTCAGTGTCTAATTTGAGAACACTAAACATGCAATATTCTTTTTAACTGTGATACCATTGAATCAAGTTGTTCCTTTTTTACATCTTGATGTATAGGTAGGTTCATGATTTTTTTTGATAAAACAAAAGAAGCACCTGATGAACTAGCTTTTAATGGATTTATCATTGTATGATATAAACTTACAACACCATAACTTCGTTGATTCATCTCATGATATAATTTGTCTCTATTATAATTTTTAATGATAATTGGAAAAGTTTGTGGACAAATTCCATCCTCAAGAGAATGATGCAAAATTTCTATTTCTTCTACTTCTTTCAGTAACCCATATAAATATTTATAATTGTCTCTTCTTTTAATATATATGGATAATAAATCATAGTTCAAATTAAAAATTGATACATCTTGTTTTTCGATATCATCTTCCGGAGTATTTTTCACCAAAAAACCTCCCTTAGAAATTGGCAACAATTTATGTAGAGAGTAAAACGAGTAATTTCCTTTTCTCCCACATCTTCCTCCTAGCAAATCAGTCAACCAAGCATGTGCTGAATCCTCAACAAAGAAAACCTTATTATCAATTAACCAGTCTGTTATTTGGTCATAGTTAGTATCTATAAAACCAAAATAATGGACTATAAGAATCATAGGATTATCAGTTTCCTTAGTCTTCTTTTTTAAATCTTCAATATTAATATTAAGACACTCATCCAATTCATAAAACTCATACTCTAACCCTGACTTAGAAACTGGATCAAAAATTCCACTACCTTCATTAGAAGACCAACCGACATAGGAGGGTAATAATATTTTTCCTCCTGCATTTTCTTCTTTATATATATTGATTATATTTCCCCAAGCTTCCCTGGCTGAATTAGTATATATCAACTTCCTACTGTAAAGCATTTGATTCAATGCTTTTTTTTCTATAATCATTTTAATTTTAATTTCATTCTTATTATTTGATCAATCTCTATAAAATTATCAAATTGTTTTTCAACACCTAAAAAATATATGTTTTTAAGAGCTAGTCTAGTTTTTATGGTATTTATATGAGGAAATAAATCTATATAGAATCTTCCCCTGATAAAAAGATCATTGTTAATGATTCCCAATCGATAAGGGGTATCTCTCAAAATAACATCTATAAAATAAAACCCAAAGGTGTTTTTTGCACTAATGTACTGTGAATAATTGTTTATAAGGATTTCAGAATCATTAATCTTTTCACTCTTTACCTCAAGCTTTAAAAATGATTTTAAATTGGTTTTAATAAAACCATAATTTAAATACCATTTTAAAGCAATAACATTTGTAGCGTATACATCAAGTTCAATATTTTGATAACCTTGTTGAAAAAAATTAGATCTACAGTAATCAAAAATATTTCTCCCCAATCCTTTCCCTTTGAACTCGTTACAAATTGCAACAATATTTAAAAAAGCAGTGAAATCCTCTTTGAACAACTTAAATTCGGTATAACCTATTACTTGTTCATCTTTACATATTACAGTATAATTATAAGGAGAAAAGGGGTTGTTCAATTCATTTATAATAAATTTATCTATTCCGTTACCTCTATAAATAGATGGTATCAAATAATTTCCATGAAAAGAACTTCTAACTAACTCAACCACAGCCAGAACGTCATTTTCAACCATTTCTCTAATCTTATACTCTTCTTTCATCATCTAAATTTTTCATTATAGATTCTGGATCAATAATAATATTTTTAGAAGTTAACACCTTTAAAAAAGTTCCATAAGTAATTTTAAGATCAAATTTAAAGCTTATTTTCTCAACATATTCTAAATCATATGATAACCTTTCATCCCAACATAAAGTATTTCTTCCATTGATTTGAGCCCACCCAGTAATTCCTGGTCTAATAGAATGTCTCTTCCTCTCTCTCTCTGTATAATAAGGCAAATACCTGATTAATAAAGGTCTAGGGCCAATTATGCTCATATCCCCTTTTATAACATTTAACAATTGAGGTAATTCATCCAAAGAGGTCTTCCTTACTATTGACCCAATTTTGGTAAGTCTCTTTGCGTCAGACAATAAGTTTCCTGTTTCATCTTTTTTATTATTCATTGTCTTGAACTTGATGATATGAAATATTTTTTCATTAATACCTGGTCTTGCTTGAAAGAAGAAAGGTGTCCCTCTATTTGCTATCATTAAAACAATCATAACAATAATGAAAATAGGCAAGGTGATTACTAATATTAAAGTAGAAAATAATAAATCAAAAAATCTTTTAAAGTATTTTCTATACATGTTCAAATTCTTTCATTATAAGATTATACGACCTATCTACATTATAATCTTTCAACAATAAGCTCCAAGCATTATTTTTCATTTCTTCTAGTTTTTTATTGTCACTTAAGATTTTAGTCGTAATATTTTTCATTGCCTCTATATCTCCCGATTCTAACCAGTAACCACAATTATTTTGTTCAATTACTTTTCCTAAGTCAGTATTTTTATCAGTTGCAGCTATAACTGGCATTCCCATTTCAAGGTAAGACAAAAACCTTCCTGGAAAATTAGGGATTGTGAAATCTCTATGTAAAAATATAAGACCTATATCGCAAGAATTAAGAAGGACATCATATTCTTTTTTAGGCAAACCTTTTAACAATTTAGCATTATTCGGTTTTTCAGTATCAAAAAATAATTTAATTTTGGAAAACTCTGTTCCAGAACCAACTATGAGATAGAAAACATCCTTATTTTTAACCTCTCTTATAGTTTTCAATAAGAAATCTAGTCCTTGTGGTCTACCTAAATTTCCTCCATACACAAAAATTTTCTTATCAAGTGGTAATTTATATTTAATCTTAATGTATTCTTTTGCCTGAAGTGTTATTTCTTTTTTTGAAGGAATAATTGAATTTGGGTTTATTTCCAATTTGGTTACATCAACTTCTGGGTAGTGATTTATTATAAAGTCTACATTTGCTTTAGACATACATCCTATTTTATTAGATATTTCATACAATCTCTTTTCTTTTTTAAGAAACATCTTATGTAAAACTCCGTCTTTTTTAATCATCTTCATGTCTACAGCATTTTGAGGAAAAATATCCTTTAACAGCAAATAACTATAGGCTTTATCCCTTTCCTTTACAAATTGTATAATCTTAGAAAAGGTTATTGGGGGCGTAGAATACAATACTAAATCAAACTTTACTGATGAAAAGTATGATTTTAAAGCTTTAAAATACTGATTTTCAACAGCCAATATACCCAAACCCTTTTCTATAAAATTTGCCTTTTGAATATTGAGGGTTTTTACACGTAGTATTTTAGTGTTTTTCTCTTCAATTATATGTGTTTTGAGCTTATCTCTTCTTTCAGTTGGACTAATAATGTAGATGTTATGCCCTTCTTGCCTAAACTTTAGGAGAAGGTCTGGAAAAATCCCACCGTCTTCTAAAGAGCTTATCTTTACTAAAGTTAAAAATAGTATGTTCATACTAAAAACTCATGTTATTAATTTAAGTATACTAACCTTCTATTTACTCCAGACAACCCTATTTACATAATCTATATAGGAAATTATAATTCTCACAACCTTTTCTGAA
>CAKZQZ010000038.1 GCA_937142855.1 uncultured Alphaproteobacteria bacterium
GGACAGCAAGCTGCATTAGCATCAGACCTTTTAAACTTTATGAATTCAATCAAAATTGAGAAAGCTATTTTAGCTGGTTATGATTGGGGCGGGAGAGCAGCTTGTATTGTTTCTGCACTTTATCCTGAAAGGTCTTTAGGCTTAGTCTCATGCAATGGGTATAACATTCAAGACATTAAAAACTCCTCAAAACCATCAACGCCATATGTGGAACATAAATTATGGTATCAATATTTTTTTCACAGCGACAGAGGACAAAATAGCTTAGAACAAAATCGACATGAATTTATTAAATTTTTGTGGTCAACTTGGTCACCATCATGGAATTATGATGATGCCACCTATAATTTAAGTTCTCCCTCTTTCGAAAACAATGATTTTACAGACGTCGTAATTCACAGCTACAGACATAGGTTTGGATTAGTAAATGGAGATCCAAAGTACGATTCAATAGAACATCGTTTATCTAAACAACCTCCAATTAAAGTGCCTAGCATCACAATAGATGGAGCAAACGACGGCGTTACCGGAATGTCATGCCCTAAAAAACTTAAAGAAAAGTTCTTGTATCATAAAAATCATAAAATTTTACAGAACGTTGGTCACAATGTGCCCCAAGAAAACCCCGATGAGTTTGCTAACGCAATTTTAGAGTTGTTAAGCTAATTTTAATTTTTATTGATTAGCAATTTGTTTAGGCACACCAAATTCTGTTTGACATATTTCAGCTAAAAGTTTTACTCCTTGATCGATTTCTTGAATAGTTGGGTTTCCATAACAAAGCCTCATTTTATGTTTACCGCTTGGATTAACCGACCATTCATGACCAGGATTGATGGCAACTCCTTGTTTTATTGCAATATCGTATAATTTTGAAGTATCTACATTCTCTGGCATGTCTACCCAGATAAAGATACCTCCATCAGGCTTTTGATAATTAGCTGCTGAACCAAAGTATTTGTCCAATGCATTACAAATAACATCTGACTTCTTTTTTAGCTCAACCCTAAGGTTAGTTACATGATCATTAAATTCATTTTTACAAAATTCAGCTAATGCCATTTGTTCTAAAGAACCACTGCCAGCGTCAGTTTTATATGGCAAAACCCTAGATAGAATATCCCAATTTGCAACCAGGTACCCAACTCTTAGAGCTGGCGCTATCGATTTTGAAAAAGACCCACAATATATAACATAACCCTCATCGTCGAAGGATTTAATAGCAGGAGGTCTTTTCTTTTCATACAATAAGTCCGCATAACAATCATCTTCAAAAATAGGAATTCCAAATCTTTTTGATATTTCTATTAGTGCCCTTCTTTTTTCAACTGACATAACTGTGCCAGTTGGGTTTTGTATTGTTGGGATCGTATAAATATATCGAGGTTTCTTATTTTCACTCTCAAGTTTTTTTAGCTCTTTTTCTAAATAATTTATATCCATCCCATCTTTTTCAAGCGGGATTCCTATCATATTTACCCCAATTTTTTTCAGTCTAGAGATAGTTCCACCATAGTTTTCCTCTTCTATTATTACGGTATCACCTTTCCTAAGAAATGTAGTATTCACCAGATCCAATGCCTGCAATGATCCAGATACAATCAAAATCTCTCTTTCGACACAATTTATAGCAGCACTATTTTTTAATTGATTAGATAAAAAATTTCTTAATGGAAAATATCCTTGAGGACCACTTTCCAAGCCATACTTTGCTAAAGTTTTACCTTCTCTTAAAATAACCTTGTCTATAGATTCTTTTAAAGAAATAACTGGTATATTTTCATTATCATTGTGCCCTCCAATAAAATTAAATTTTGGATAGCCTTTCCATTCTACTGCTGGACCTAATGCATCTGAATGAAGAAAAGTTTTTACATCAAACATAATATCCCCCTAATATAGTAAGAATATATTAAAGAATTTTTTTGTAAAATAATAAGAAAAGTTTAGAATTTTATAATGGTTAGATCTAAATGAAATCAATTGATGAATGGATAAATATTGTTAACTCAAATCAAAAGTTAGTTGATAATGGTAAGCGGTTAGATCTTAGCTTCACTTTTGGTTATGGGAATGATGATTATTTATTTGATATTAACAATGGTCAAATATTATCTATAAACAGACGAGCTCTTCAAACTAAAAGTGGTGTTTTTAAGATACATGCCGACACTAAAAGTTGGGAAAAACACTGGCTTACAATACCTCCTAGAGATTATCATGACATTTTTGCGATGCTAGCTAAAAAGATCGTGACTATTGATGGAAACCTAATTCCTCTCATGCAAAATTTACAATATTTCAAAGACATCATTGCTTCTAATAGACAGGTAAGAACTAATTAAGGCTTAAAATGAAAAAAAATACTATTGAATTTGAGGATATAATTGGAAGATACTTTAATCTAAAAATTAACAATCAAAATTATAGAATATATGTTGAGGAAGCAGGGTCTGGAATACCTCTAGTATGTCTTCACACAGCAGGCTCAGATGGAAGACAATTTAGACATATATTAAACGACAAAAAAATTACTGATAAATATAGAGTTATTGTTTTTGATCTTCCATGGCATGGAAAATCCAATCCCCCAGAAGGTTATGAAGATTTAGATTATAAACTTACAACTGACTTTTATAAACAAATCATAATGTCTTTTTGTAATAAATACGAACTTGTAAAACCAGTAATAATGGGTTGCTCTATGGGAGGCCGAGTTGTTTTACATCTAGCTTTAGAACATAATGAATATTTTAGAGC
>CAKZQZ010000039.1 GCA_937142855.1 uncultured Alphaproteobacteria bacterium
AGATGGTTTTCTAACGCTATTTCCTGTGCACGTAGATGTTTTTTAACAGTAATAGGGTAATATGTTCCACCTTTTACAGTAGAATCGTTACATATTATCATGACATCTATACCATGAATTTGTCCAACACCAGTTATAATTCCTCCAGAAGGACACGCATTGTCATACATATTATAACCCGCAGTTAAGCCAATTTCTAAAAAGAAACTTCCAGGGTCCAACAGTTTTGAAACTCTCTCTCTGGGTAACATTTTCCCCCGTTTTTTTTGACGATCTTTTAGTTTTTTTCCTCCACCGTCTAGTGCTTGATCAACAGCCTTTAAAATTAATTTAAGATCAAAATCTAGCTTCTTTTTATTCAAAAGGAATTCAGAACTATCTGGTTTTATATTAGATTTTAATATTGTCATTGAGCTGTTTCCGTAAATAACTCTCTACCTATTAACATCCTTCTAATTTCTGATGTTCCAGCTCCAATTTCATATAGTTTTGCATCTCTTAGTAATCGTCCTGCATGAAAATCGTTAGTGTAACCATTTCCTCCAAGTATTTGGATTGCATCTAATGCAATTTGTGTAGCCTTTTCTGCCGCGTACAAAATACATCCTGCTGCATCTTTTCGTGTTGTTTCACCTCGGTCACAAGCTTTTGCAACCTCATAAACATAAGATCTGCATGCGTTCATAGTTGTATACATGTCCGCAATTTTACCTTGCATTAATTGAAATTCACCGATTGATTTTCCAAATTGTTTTCTCTCATGAATATATGGAACAACAATATCCATTGCTGCAGCCATAATTCCAATGGGTCCTGCAGCAAGAACAACTCTTTCATAATCCAATCCACTCATTAATATAGCTGCCCCTTTTCCTTCTTCTCCTAAAATATTTTCTTCAGGGACTGGACAATTTTTAAAAATAAGTTCACAGGTATTTGATCCCCTCATACCTAATTTATCCAATTTTTTCCCAGTAGAAAAACCAGCCATACTTTTTTCTATAATAAATGCTGTTATACCCTTTGAACCTGCAGATAAATCTGTCTTAGCATAAACAATTAAAGTATCTGCGTCTGGACCATTTGTAATCCACATTTTTGAACCGTTGAGCAAATATGTTTTATTGCCTTGTTTTTCTGCATGTAATGTCATTGAAACGACGTCAGACCCAGAGTTTGGTTCACTCATCGCGAGAGCTCCAATTTTTTCTCCTGCACACAAACTTGGGAGATATTTTTGTTTTTGCTCTTTGCTTCCATTTCTATTAATTTGATTAACACATAAATTAGAAAATGCTCCGTATGAAAGTCCAATTGAAGCACTAGCCCTACTTATTTCTTCCATTGCGATACAATGAGCAAGATAACTCATTTGGCTCCCTCCGAACTCTTCATCAGCTGTTATGCCTAAAAGACCAAGATCTCCTAATTTTTTCCACAATTCATTTGGAAATGTATTTTCTTTATCTACTTTATCCGCAAGAGGGGCTATTTCTTTTTGAGAAAACTTATAGATAGTGTCTTTTAAAGTTTCATTATCCTTTCCAATTGAAAAATTCATAGAATGAAAAAACATATAAAGAATACTCCCGTTAAGAATTTAATATTAGAACATAAGATTTTTTATTAACACATTAACTTTGTTTAGATGTTTTTAATGCTCTTTCCTTTGCCTCAGCACTCTCAATTCCTGAAACATATAATAATCCATTCATACGTCGCATTAAATTAGCCTCAAAATCATCTATTATTCCATCTGCAAGAATGACACCCCACATCATCTCAATCACATCAATTCTCTCTTTATGATCCATTTGATTGAGTATAATTTTGATTTGAGAAAAAATTTCGATCCTCTCTCCATCGTTTTTAAGGGCATTATTAATATTTTCTTCTGCCTCTGCCTTGCTAAAATTAAATTTATTAATTAACAAATTTTTTATAAAATTAATTTCAATTTCTTCAGTTTCACCGTCTATCTGACATGCTTCTAAAAGCAAAATTATTATTGCTTGTATGTCTTCGCCATAGTCATCGCTCTCATCGATTTCTTTTGATATAGCCTTTTGAAATGCAGATTTTAAATTTGAAAACATATTCTTCCTATCAGTTTGTTGAGGATGTTTTTAATAATTTATTTTCCAAAATGAATTATTAAATTCTTTTTTTCAAGTTTATAATTATTACTTTAAAGTAGATTTGAGTATAATTAACATTTTAAATTTGAATTATGTTATTTTGTTATAATTGGGAGAGGAACAATAAAATGGCAAGTGACGAATTTTTAAAATCAATAGAAGTTAATTTCCAAAAAGCTACCAAATATTTACAAAAAATAAATGGGGAAGAATTCTTGCCTGATGACTTAGCCAATCAAATTATGATGGCTAATGCAACTTATGTAGTGAGGTTTGGTGTAAGGCTAAGGGGAAAGATTTTTACATTTACTGGATATCGCTCTGTTCACTCTGACCACTTTGAGCCGGTTAAAGGAGGAATAAGATATGATGTCTTAGTTGATCAAAAGGAGGTAGAGGCTTTAGCTGCTTTGATGACCTATAAATGTGCGCTTGTAGAGGTCCCATTTGGAGGGGCTAAAGGTGGATTAATTATTAATATAAAAGAATGGAAACCTGAAGAGCTAGAAAAAATTACAAGACGTTTTACTCAAGAATTAGCTAAGAGAGACTTAATCCATCCTTCACAAAATGTTCCTGCGCCTGATGTTGGAACTGGAGAACGTGAAATGGCTTGGATGGCAGATGAATTTAGAAGATTGAACCCAACAGACTTAAACGCTTGGGCTTGTGTAACAGGAAAACCAGTTAACAAGGGTGGAATTTCTGGACGAACGGAGGCAACAGGAAGGGGGGTGAAATATGCACTGAAAGCTTTTTTTGAAAATGATGTTGATGTTAAAAAATCAGGTTTACAAAAGGGTTTAAAGGGCAAAAGAATTATCGTTCAGGGTTTAGGTAATGTTGGTTATTACGCCGCCTATTTTTTATCAATAGAAGATAATGCGATTATCACTCATGTTATTGAACGAGATGGTGCAATAATAAATGAAGAAGGCATAGATATTAGATCTCTTAAAAGTTATTTGACCTCCAATGGTACTATAAAGGGATACAAAGGGTTTGTGGAGAGTGGTCCTGAGGTTCTTGAGGAGAAAGCAGATATTTTAATTCCTGCAGCAATGGAATTAGTTATTCACAAAGATAATGCTGAGCGTATACAATCATCAGTAATTATTGAAGCTGCTAATGGACCTGTTTCATCTGAAGCTGATGATATACTTAGGGAAAAGGGTAAAATCATTATACCTGATCTTTATGCAAATGCAGGAGGAGTTACTGTAAGTTATTTTGAATGGATTAAAAACTTAGGTAGAATTAGGTTAGGAAGACTTCAAAGGCGGGCCCAAGAAAGTCAAATGTCTAATTTAATCCATGGTATAGAGGCTATGACTGGAAAGAATTTTCCCGCTGGATTTAAATCAAGATCTGTTCAAGGTTTATCTGAACGTGACCTTGTTTATTCTGGTTTAGAAGACACAATGACAGAAACTTATGAATCTATAAGTGAATTATGGAACTCTGAATTTGATATTCCAGATTTAAGAACGGCTGCAATGATCATTGCCGTTAAAAGAGTAGTCCAGAGTTATAGTTCTATGGGAATATAAATAAAAAAAGGGAGGTGCCCCCCCTTTTTTTTGTAGATAGTTTCGTTTATTTTCTGAAGTCTGGATAAGCTTCCATGCCGACTTCACTCATGTCCATACCTTCCATTTCTTCTTCTGGTGTAACTCTTATACCAATTGTAAACTTAATAATATACCATGCTATAGCTGACACTATGATAGTGAAAGCCCCAATAGCAAATATACCATACAATTGAGCACTTAAGGATGCATCTGAGTTAGAAAAAATAACAGCTATTGTGCCCCATATCCCTGCAAACAAGTGAACTGGTATAGCGCCCACAACATCATCGATTTTGAATTTGTCAAGCATAGGTATTGTAAGAACAACAATCAGACCACCAACTGCACCAATAAATATCGCAAGCATTGGAGAAGGTGCTAAAGGCTCTGCCGTAATTGCTACAAGACCACCTAATGCACCGTTTAGTGCCATTGTTAGATCTGTTTTTTTGTAAAATAGCATTGTTAGTACAATTGCAACAACAACACCACCAGCAGCAGCAAGATTAGTATTTATATATATGTTTGATATTGCTGTTACGTCTGCAGCTGTTCCCATTGCTAATTGTGATCCGCCATTAAATCCAAACCAGCCAAACCAAAGCAAAAATGTACCTAAGGTTGCTAAGGGTAAGTTTGAACCTGGCATTGGTGTAACGCTTCCATCATCAGAATATTTTCCTTTTCTTGCTCCAAGTATAATAGCACCTGTTAACGCTGCCCAACCACCTACACCATGTACAATTGATGATCCTGCAAAGTCTAAGAAACCGGCTTCGCTTAAAAAGCCACCACCCCATGACCATGATCCTTGGATTGGATATATGAAGCCACATAGTAGCACTACAAAAACAAAAAAGCTTTTAAGTTTAACTCTTTCGGCAACAGCGCCACTTACAATGGAGGCCGCAGTAGCACAAAACACCATTTGGAAGAACCAATCAGAGCCTGATGAATAGGTGGAATCGTTTTCACCACCAAAACTCTTTAATTCGTCAGATGGACCCCATACGGAGAATGAACCTATCCATCCAGACACATCCATATACATAAGGTTATAACCAACAAATGCAAACATTAAACCAGCTATCGAATAAAGCCCGATATTTTTAGCACATTGTACAACTGCATTTTTGGCACGGACAAGTCCAGTTTCTAGCATACAAAAACCAGCTGACATTAACATAACTAGAAATCCATGAACTAGGAAAGAAAATGAATTAAATATATAAGCAGTTTCAGCGTCCGGTGCCGCATAACTTAAACTTGCAAACCCAAATACTGTTAAAGGTAATAATAATAATACCTTATAAAATTTAGTCATAATAAACTCCGTTAAAATTTTTATGACTGGACTATGAGCTTAAGAAATTTTAAATCAAAAAGCTGGGTATCAATTCACAGTGTCTGTAAATAAATGCCTAATTAATAGGCACAAAAATCACACTTTTTATCATATGTTTAATTTTTAATCAAAAATAATATTTTGTATTTTGTTTGTTTATTGATGGGAACTTGATATTTTTTGAGATTCTACAATTTCATTTAGAAAACTGTATAGTTCTTTCCGGCCTAATTTAACTGTTGCTTTTAATGTCCCAAGATCTTTTTCATTTGTTTCTTTTATTAGCATATTAACTGCTTTTGAAGGAAGGTGATCTTGTTTTTTTTCTTCAAAACATATATTCATAATTTGATCTAAATAAAAATATAAATCTTGCATTCTAGAAATAAACATAAATTTCTTTTCAATTTCATCTTGAGAAATTAAAATAGAATTTTTCTCATTAAAAAAATTTAAATATTCGATATCTCTTTGTCCACCACCAGCATACTTGGTTTCAAACCATTTTAGCGTTTCTTTTTGAACCAAATCCTTATTTGAGTTATTATCAGTTCTCATCAAAGAAATTTCATATGCAACTTTATTTTGATAAATAGGTAAAGATTTTAACTTATTTAGTAGGTTAATGATTTTATGATTAAAAATATTTTCGTTAACAACCCTTGTTTTCTTAAGAGCTATCTTTTCCCAGGAGTAAGAACTTTTTTCATGATATTCTTTAAAATTTTCATATGTACAAGCAACTGGTCCACCTTTTCCTGAAGGTTTCAGCTTTGTATCAACTTCATACATTAAACCTTCTTCTGTTTTAACTGATAGAAATTTAATTATTTGTCTAAATAATTCTACATAAATTTTTCGACTAGCCTTTTCATCTCCATTCTCATCGTCATATATAAAAACTAAATCTAAATCAGAATTTGCAGTCATGGTAGATGTAGCAAAACGACCATATGCAATTATACTATATTTAAGATTTTCAACTTTATATTTTGTCGATATTTGTGCATGAATAATTTTAAGTGAAATATCAAATGTTGCTTGCGCAAGTAAAGAGAGTTCATTTGAAGCTCTCTTAATATTTATTTCATCATTAATCAAAGCAAATAAAATCTGAAACTTCAGTAAACGATGATTTTTTCTAAGAGAATTTAATAAGATTTCTTCGTCTTTAACACTAACATTCATCCTATCGAACGAGTTTTTATAGAAGGTAATATTGCCATTTAATCTCATTGCGTATTCTGGTTGGAGAATATCAAGTAATTTTTCATCCTTTGCTAAAATGTTTGTCAAATAACCAGAAAACAAAAATATTCTTGATAAATTCTCATATATGAAGGTGCTTTTTGTTAAGGTTTCAATGTAAGAAAAATTGTATAATATTTCGTTAGAAAATCTAAAAAGTTGGTAAATTCCTTCTTTGTGATATTTTGACTTTAGAATTATTGGTATTATTCGGTCCCAAAAGAAATAGAAATTATTTGAAATGACCTTAGAAAGTTTATCTTTAAAGTAATCCTTAAAAAAATCTTTTATGTTTGTTTGACTTAGAGAATCAAATTTTTGAATTTTCTTTATAATTTCATAATCAAATTCACTTGATTCAATTTTGAAGTCTGTTGATAATGGGATATTAATTGGTATATGAAGTTTTTTGTGTAACATTCTCTAACCAAGAATTAATTAATTAACTTTAATTGAACCTAACATATAATATTAAATTATTTCAATGTTCAAAAAAGGATTAACAGTGTCTAATTTTAAAGACCAAAACCTTCTAATTGGTAGATCAAGAGATATAGGAGGAATGGAGGTAAGGAGAGTTTTACCCCATTCTACTAGGCAAATGGTAGGTCCATTTATTTTTTTTGATCAAATGGGACCAAATGAGTTTATTACCGATGGCGGCCTTGATGTAAGGCCACACCCTCATATTGGTCTAGCTACATTAACTTATTTATTTTCAGGACAAGTATATCATAGAGATTCTTTGGGGTCTTCACTAATGATTAGTCCAGGAGACGTAAATTTAATGATCTCTGGAAGGGGTATAACACACTCTGAGAGAAAACCGCTTGATATTAAATATCCATATAAACTTTTTGGAATTCAATGTTGGATTGCTTTACCCAAAGATTATGAAACAATGAAACCTGAATTTTATAATAATAAAAAGAAGGATATACCAACTATAGTAGATAAAAATATGATTGCTAACGTTATTATGGGATCTGCCTATGGAAAAAAATCTCCCTTAAAAAATATTTCAAATAGCACATTTATAGAAATTAAAATTAAGTCTAATAGCCTTTTAGAATTACCCAAAAATATTGAAGATATTGCTATATATTTACTTGCTGGAAAACTGTCTTTTCAAGATAAAATAATCAAAGGTGGTGAGATGTTAATTCTTAATAATAAATTAGATAATAAAATTAATATCTTAGAAAATTGTCATTGTATTATTCTTGGGGGTGATACCGTAAATGAAAGAAGATATTTATGGTGGAATTTTGTAGCCTCAGATATGGAATTAATAGAAATAGCGAAAAAAAAATGGCTAGATAAAAAATTTAAAATGCCAGTTGACGACGTAAATGAATTTATTCCTTTGCCTTAAGTTTTGTGTTTAGCTAAATTTAGAAAGATAATTAATGTATCTACCAGAACATTTTGTTGAAACAGATATTAATGAAATAAAAAGAATAATTAAGGATTTTCCTTTAGCAACCCTGATAACATCATCTGCTAATAGACTAGAAGCAAATCATTTACCATTTCTAGTAGATTTTAAAAATAACACTCCACAAAGTCTCTTGGGTCATATAGCTATCGGGAACCCAATCTATCAAAATAATAAAGATAATGAAGAAGTTTTAGTCGTGTATAAAGCTGAAGATAGTTACATAAGCCCAAACTGGTATCCAACTAAGAAGGCAAATCATAAAGTTGTCCCTACATGGAATTATCAATCATTACACTTCTATGGAAAAATTAAATTTTTAAAAGATATTAAATCACTTCTCAAAATTGTAGGTAAGTTAACTAAAATCTATGAAATGCAGGTCGAAGAAAGTGATCCTTGGACAATAAAACAAGCTCCAAAAGATTTTATTAAAGAGAAACTATCAAATATAGTTGGGATACAAATAGACATCACTAAGATTTTAGCAAAATCAAAGCTAAACCAAAATAGAGATACGATTGATTTTAATTCAGTGAAGACTAAAATGTTAGAAAAAAATAAAAAATCACTTCATAACGCGATGTCTCTCAAGTCTAACATAAAATCAAATTAAGGGCTAAAACAAATGTATTTAAATGACTTCCTTTCAGAGCATTGTAAAGATGACAATGTTGCCTCAATAATAAAAAATTTATCTGATGCAGCCATAATAATATCTAATCAAATTAAAAATGTAGATAAAAAGGTTAATTCAGAAGTTAACTTGGGAAATAAAAATGCAGATGGTGATTTACAAAAACCATTAGATATATTCGCTGATGATATTTTGATAAATTGTTTAAAAGGATGTCCAGTTTCAGGTTATGCCTCGGAAGAACAGGACGGGTTTATTGATTTTAAAAATGATCATAACTTAATTGTTCTTGCAGATCCATTAGATGGTTCAAGTAATATAGATGTAAATGTAACTATAGGTACTATTTTTTCAATTATATCTAGAAATAACCTACCTTTGAAAGAAGCTTTTTTGCAAAAAGGTATTCATCAAAATTCATCAGGTTTTTTTGTTTATGGGCCGCAAACAACTTTATTTTTAACGGTTGGTAAAGGAACCTACTTATTTGCTTTAAATGAGAGCAGTCAAAAATTTTTATTAATTAATAAAATAGACATTCCTCAAAAAACCTCTGAGTTTGCTATTAATGCTTCCTATAAAAGGTTCTGGGATCAAGCAACATTAAAGTATGTTAATAATTGTCAATTGGGTGAAGATGGTGTTAGGAAAAAAAATTTTGGAATGAGGTGGGTTGGCTCTCTGGTTGCGGATGCTAGTAGAATTTTTATTAGAGGTGGTATTTTCTTATACCCTGCAGATAATAGAGAAAAATATAGAGAAGGAAGACTTCGTTTAACTTATGAAGCTAACCCTATTGCTTACTTGGTTGAACAGGCAAATGGAATGGCAACAAACGGAACTGAGAAAATTTTAAACTTGGATGTCCAAAAAATTCATCAAAGAACAGCCCTAATATTTGGTTCTAAAGAAGAAGTTGTCGAATTCAAAAATTCATTTGATAATCCATAAATTTTTTAAAAGTTTTATGTGATTTTCGTAGATTAAATGTTATTGGTATTTGATATCTAATTCATGTCTGGAGCAAATTGATGAACGGTCAGGTAAGAGCTGGGGATAATCCTTCATTTTTAATGGCAAATGCTATTAGGTTTTTAGCAATGGATGCCGTTCAGGAGGCAAATTCAGGTCATCCTGGAATGCCAATGGGAATGGCAGATGTAGCAACCGTACTTTTCAAAGATTTTATAAATATTAATCCAGAAAAACCAGATTGGCCCGATAGAGATAGGTTTGTTCTATCAGCTGGCCATGGATCAATGTTGCTTTATGCACTTCATTATCTTTTAGGTTACAAAGATATGCCAATCGAAAATATAAAAAATTTTCGACAGTTAAACTTTAATACAGCTGGTCATCCAGAATTTGGTCATGCTAAAGGTATAGAAACTACGACAGGTCCATTAGGTCAAGGTTTAGCAACAGCCGTGGGTATGGCACTTAGTGAAAAACTAATGGCTAAAAAATTTGGATCTGATTTAGTTAATCATTATACATATGTGATTGCTGGTGATGGGTGTCTTCAAGAAGGAATTAGTCATGAAGCAATAGAGTTTTCAGGACATTTGAAGCTATCAAAGCTAATAGTATTGTGGGACGATAATCAAATATCTATTGATGGATCAACAAATTTATCAAATTCAGCAAACCAAATTTTAAGATTTAAAGCTGCGGGTTGGCACACACAGAGCACCGATGGTCATAATCATCTAGAGATAGAAGCAGCAATTAAAAATGCCCAAAAATCTAGGAAACCGTCTTTAATTTCATGCAAAACAAAGATTGGTTTTGGCGCACCTAATTTAGCAGGAACGTCTAAGACACATGGAGCTCCATTAGGAGTAGAAGAAATCATTGCGACAAGAAAAGCATTGGGTTGGACAGAAAAACCTTTTGAAATTCCAAAACAAATTCTAACTGATTGGAGGAAAACTACAGAAAGGGCAAAAACCCTTTCCAATAATTGGGAAAAAAAATTAGAACAAAGTTCTAAGAAAAATAAGTTTGAGTCTTTTGTTGAAGGAATTTTTCCTAAATCTTATGAAAAGAAAATACATACTTTTATAAGACAAATGAAAACAGAAATGCCTAAACTTGCGACTAGACAAGCCAGTCAAAAAACACTCGAGGTTATAAATAAATCGATACCATTTACGTTAGGTGGTTCAGCAGATTTGACTGGTTCTAACTTGACTAAAACAAGTGGAATGAAATCTATTACTTCAACGAATTTTTCTGGTAATTACATACACTATGGAATTAGAGAGCATGCTATGGGCTCTATAATGAATGGTGTAGCATTACATAAAGGTCTTATTCCTTATGGAGGTACATTTCTAGTATTTAGTGATTATATGAGAGCTTCTATTAGACTTTCAGCATTGATGTCACTAAGAGTTATTTATGTGTTAAGTCACGACTCAATCGGTTTAGGCGAAGATGGTCCAACACACCAACCGGTTGAACATTTGGCTATTTTAAGGTCAACTCCCAATTTAAATCTTATAAGACCTGCAGACATTGTTGAAACTGCTGAAGCATGGGATATTGCTCTTAAAACTAATGCCCCCACTGTTCTTGCTTTGTCAAGACAAGGTTTAAAAGCATTCCGTTCAGAAAAATCGACTGAGAATAAAGTCAGTAAAGGTGGATATATTTTACATGAAAACTCAACAAAAAGAGATTTAACTATTATTGCGACGGGGTCTGAAATAGAGATAGCAATGGAGGCCTCAAGTTCGCTTTATAATGATGGAATTAATGCTGCTGTTGTTTCGTTACCATGTTGGGAGTTGTTCGACAAACAAGATGACGATTATAAATCTAAGGTGCTAGGGGTATGTCCTCGAATTGCTATAGAGGCTGGAACTGAAATGGGTTGGTCTAAGTATATTGGTGAAAAAGGCATTTTTATTGGAATGAATAGTTTTGGTGCCTCAGGCCCTGCTCCAGAATTATATAAACATTTTGGGATTACATCTGAAGCTGTTGTTAATGCAGCTAAAAAACAATTATTATAAATTAAAATTAAGAGTTAATTCTAAAATGTCTAAGGCCATAAAAAGTATAGTTAGTCAGGATGTAAGGAATAAAGTTGTTTTAATAAGAGCAGATTTTAACATACCTATCCAAGATGGAAAAATTCAGGATATTACGCGTGTTAGTAGATCGCTTCCAACGATTAAATTTTTATTGAATGCAGGTTCGAAGGTTGTAATTTGCAGTCATCTTGGAAGACCCAATGGGGAGCATGTTGAGGCTTTTTCTTTAAGGCCATTAATTACAGCTCTTTCTGATATTTTAAAAATTAAAGTGCATTTTACTATTTCTTGTATTGGCCAAGGTGCCTTAGAAGCCAAAAAAAACCTTAAGCCTGGAGAAATATTACTATTAGAGAACGTTAGATTTCACAAAGGAGAAACTGAAAATAACATAGAATTCGCAAGAGAGTTATCAGGTCTATGTGATTTTTTTGTTAATGATGCTTTTTCTTGCTCTCATAGGGCTCATGCAAGCCTACACGCGATTACAAATTTTTTACCATCGTTTTCTGGAATGTTACTTGACGAAGAAATTAAAGCTCTAACATCAGTGCTTAATTCGCCTGCCAAACCAGTGGCAGCGTTGGTAGGGGGAGCAAAAATTTCAACAAAAATAAACATTATTGAATTTTTGATAACGAAAATGGATTTCTTAGTTATTGGTGGGGCAATGGCTAACACATTTATTTTAGCTAAGGGTTATGATGTAGGTAAAAGTATGGTTGAAAGAGATGCAATCAACTTAGCAAAGACAATCTTAGAAAAAAGTAAAAAGTTTGACTGTAAAATAATACTCCCGGAAGACCTTGTTGTATCCAAACAATTTGAAGAAAATTCTGATCATAAAATTGTTAATACATCAAGTATTCCCTCAGAAATGATGGCTTTAGATATTGGACCTAAGTCAATTGAAAATATAAAGTCCATTTTTGAAAATATTAAAACTTTATTATGGAATGGTCCGTTGGGTGCATTTGAGATTAATCCTTTTGGCACAGGTACTTTCACTTTGGCCAAATTTGCGGCGGATTTAACTATAAAAAATCAATTAATTACTGTTGCAGGTGGAGGAGATACAGCATCTGCACTAAATAAATCTGGCGTTGCAGAAGACTTTACTTATATATCTTCTGCAGGTGGAGCTTTTCTTGAATGGCTAGAAGGTATAGAGTTGCCAGCTATATCGGCCTTAGGTAATAATTAGATAAATTTAGAAAGGAATTAAAATGACAGTTCGTGTTGCAATTAATGGTTTTGGTAGAATTGGAAGAAATATTCTAAGGTCAATTATTGAGTCAAATAGGAAAGATATTGTTGTAGTTGGTATTAACGATTTAGGGCCTGTAGAAACTAATGCTCATTTATTAAGGTACGACACAGTACATGGTAGATTTCCATCAATTGTTAAAGTTGATGGAAGTAATATAGATGTTGGAAGTGGTCCTATAAAAGTAACCTCAATACGTGATCCAAAGGATTTGCCATGGAAGGAGCTTGATGTTGATATTGCTATGGAATGCACAGGTATTTTTACAAGTAGAGAAAAGGCTTCTATGCATCTTGAAGCTGGTGCTAAGAGAGTTTTAGTTTCTGCTCCAACAAATGGTGCTGACTTAACTGTAGTTTATGGGGTTAACCATCATAAATTAACTAATGAGCACTTGGTTGTTTCTAATGCTTCATGCACAACAAACTGTTTAGCTCCAGTTGCAATGGCTTTGAATAATGGAGTTGGTATTAATCAAGGTTTTATGACAACAATACATTCATATACTGGCGATCAACCTACTTTAGATACTATGCACTCAGATCTCTATAGAGCGAGAGCAGCTGCCGGCAATATGATCCCAACTTCTACAGGAGCAGCCAAAGCTGTTGGCTTAGTTTTACCAGAGTTGAATGGTAAATTGGATGGGGTGTCAATAAGAGTTCCTACACAGAATGTATCAGTAGTAGATTTTAAATTTAACGCCAATAGATCAACCTCAATTGAAGAAATTAATAATATTATTAAAGAGGCAGCACATGGTGATCTTAACAATATACTAGGATTCACAAACGAATCACTTGTCTCAAGTGATTTTAACCATGATCCTCATTCATCTATTTTCCACATGGATCAAACGAAAGTTATGAATAATACGTTTGTAAGAGTTCTAAGTTGGTATGATAACGAGTGGGGTTTTTCTAACAGAATGTCAGATACCGCTATAGCAATTAGCAAAACTATTTAGATTTAATTAAAAAATAATAGGTATTGTGTAGAGTAAAAAATAATGACTAATGTATTAATAGCACCCTCAATATTATCAGCAAATTTTTCTAATTTAAAAGAGGAAATACAGGCGATCGATAAGGCTGGTGCTGACTGGATACATTTAGATGTTATGGATGGTCACTTTGTTCCTAACCTTACGTTTGGCCCTCCAGTTATTCAATCAATAAGACAATTTTCTAAAAAACCATTTGATGCTCATTTAATGGTTACTAATCCAGATGATTTTTTAGAAGAGTATGCCTCAGCTGGTGCTGATATGATTACTGTTCATAAAGAGGTTGTTCCTCATTTAGACCGTACTCTTGCTCGTATTTGTGAATTAGGATGTAAAGCTGGTGTTGCTATTAATCCCGCAACATCCATCTCTGGTCTCGAATTTGTTATAGATAAATTAGATTTAATACTTGTCATGAGTGTTAACCCAGGTTTTGGAGGTCAAAAATTTATAAACAGTTCAATAGATAAAATAAAATCAATAAGAAACTTAGTAGGTGACAGAAATATCAAAATTCAAGTTGATGGAGGGATTAATGATAAAACGTCCTCCAAAGTTATTGAAGCGGGCGCTGATGTATTAGTTGCAGGGTCTGCCATTTTTAAAGGAACGGGATTGGAAAATTATAAAAAAAATATTGATGTTCTTCGAAGTAAATCTTAAAAAATGAGAATAAAAGATTATAATATAATATTTGATTTAGATGGAACATTAGTTCACTCAGTTCCAGATATGCACAATGCCATAAATAAAACCTTAAAAAAATATAATTTAAATTCTATTTCCGAATCAAAACTCCAAACCTTTGTTGGCGAGGGCATGTTATCTTTATCAAAAAGAGTTGTTGATTATTGTGGAGGCAATCAGCATTTATATGATCTAGTTTATATAGATTACCGACAAAATTATTCAGAAAAACCTTTTAAGTATAGTACTTTAATGAGTGGGGTAAAAGAGACACTTGAATTCTTTTATGAAAAAAACGTTCCTATGGGCATTTGTACGAATAAAAGACAATTTGTTACTGATATGTTAATTGATCAAATGAATTTAAAAAAATACTTTAGCGTTATCGTGGGGGCTAGAGATAACATTCCATTAAAACCACAACCAGATATGGTTCAGCTGGCAATGAGACAATTTGATTCCATTAATAAATCTTTTGTAATGGTTGGTGATACAATAAATGATATCGCATCTGCTAAAGCAGCTCATATTAAATCTGTAGCAATTGCAGGCGGTTATACCGATGTTGATATTCAAACATTGGAAGCAGACTATTCCTTAGAAAATATGAAAGATATTATTTCTCTTTTTGAAGATGACTAGATAGGGTCCCAGCTAAAAACATCTCCACTTCGTTCATTAGGCGTCATTGAGTTTTTAAAAGCAGGGAATGCTCTTTCTGCAATTCCTTCGGGTGTCCAACCGTTTTCTGAATGAATGGATTTAACGGGTCTGTTTTGGTTGTATATAAAAAGCTCATTTAATCTTGCACTAAATATTTGACCAGTTACTTCTTTAGCAGCTTCAGATGCTAAGAATACAGCAAGAGGTGCATTTTTATCAGGTGTCATTTTTTTTAGTCGTTCCACCCTTTCTTTTTCAGTATCTGTGTTTGAAGGTATAGAATTTGTCATTCTGCTCCACGCAAAAGGAGCAATACAATTTGATCTTACATTGTATCTACTCATATCAAGCGCAATGGATTTTGATAACCCGGCAATACCTAATTTTGCAGCAGAGTAATTAGCCTGACCAAAATTACCAATCAACCCAGATGTACTAGTCATGTGTACAAATGAACCTGAATTTTGCTCACGAAAAAATGGTGCAGCTGCCCTACTTACATAAAAACTACCGTTAAGATGAACATTAATTACATTTTCCCAGTCGGATGGATCCATTTTGTGGAATATGGTATCTCTTAGTATACCAGCATTATTAACGACAATATCAATCTTACCAAAAGTATCTAAAGCTTTTTTAATAATTAATTGAGCACCATTCCAGGAAGAAACGCTTTCATTACTTATGACAGCCTTCCCACCCTTTTGAGTAATTAGGCCACTTGTTTCTTGTGCTGGCGACTCTGACCCACCCTCACCAGTTAACGATACACCAATATCATTAACTACAATTGAAACACCTTCTGCTGCTAACGCCAAAGCGATTTCACGTCCAATACCTCCACCAGCACCAGTTACTACAGCTACTTTGCCTTTAAGTCCTAAATTTACACTCATTAGATAATTTCCTTCTAGATTGTAACTTAATTACATTATTAAAATTTTGGGTTGTAGACCATAATAATTTTGAAAAAGACTAAATAACTTATTATTGATAATTGATATTTATCTGATATTAAAATAACAGGGCCCCGTAGCTCATCTGGATAGAGCGCAAGATTCCTAATCTTGAGGTAACAGGTTCGAGTCCTGTCGGGGTCACCAAATAAAACATCTATTTGTGAAACTTTTATTAGTAGGTGATTGATATAAACACATAATCAACTGGTGTTTACTTGCTCACAATTAACTGACAGGTTAGAAACTTAATTGATTTAATTGTATTTAATGGTTTAGCACTTATATCTATATCAACATTCTATAATTTTTTTATTATTCTAGAACAATCTAATGTTATTAGAAAATATCAGAAATAGGTGAGATATGGATTTTTTTAATGACTTTGATATTACTTTTTTAGAAACTAACAGAGGGATAATAAGGTATAGAAAAGCAGGGAATGGCCCTCCTCTACTAATGCTTCACGGTAATCCACAAACCCATGCAATGTGGCATAAAGTAGCTCCAAATTTAATTGAAGATTACACTGTTATTTGTCCTGATATTCCTGGTTATGGAAAATCGTTTAAACCCAAATTATCGGCAAATCATGAAGAATATTCGAAAGTAAAAATGGCAAAAGATATTGAAGAGTTTATGAAGTTATTAAATTTCAAATCTTTTTATGTTTTAGCACATGATAGGGGAGCAAGGATTGCTCATCGTTTAGCATTAGATTTTCCTGATAAAGTGTTGAAAATGATTTTATTGGATATAATTCCAACAATTGAACATTTTGAAAGAGCAAACATGGATTTTGCTATGGGATATTATCACTGGTTTTGGCTTGCACAAAGAAATCCAATTCCTGAATCAGTAATTCAAAAAGCTCCGGAAGAGTGGTTTTATGCTCATACTTCAAGAGAAAAAAAAGACAGAGATTTTTTTGCCCCAAATGCATTAAGAGATTATCTTGAGTGTCTTAAAAATCCTAAAACTGTTGAAGCTATATGTGAAGATTATAGAGCAGCAGCTACTATAGATATTAAAGATGACAAGATCAGTAGAAATAATAATGTTAAAGTAAAAAGCCCAGTTATGGTTTTATGGGGAAAGAAAGGTAAAATTGAGCAATGGTATGACCCAATCTCTATTTGGAAAAAATATTGTTCTACGGAAGTGAAGGGTTTTGGTATTGACACAGGTCACTATCTCGCAGAAGAAGACCCAGAGGCAATAATAAAATGTGTTAGAAGTTTTTTAATATAAAAGAAATTTAAAGGATTTAAATTTAGAATGACCGAGATAAATTATAACTTACCAGTTTGGGACCTTTCAGAAATTTATACTGATATTAAAGATCCTAAAATTAAAACTGACCTAAAAAAAATCAAAAATTCATCCGATGATTTTCTGAGAAAATGGAAAGGTAAGATAAAAGACTTAAATCCATCAGACTTTCTTTCATGTATAGAGACTTACCAGGAAATTTGTGAAAACATTCATAAAATAGGCACCCATAGTAGTCTTATTTTTGCAACAAACATGGAGGATGCAGAAATTTCAAGATATAATTCATCTGTATCTGATGAATTTACAGAGATACTATCCTCTTTAATATTTTTTACATTAGAATTATCCAAAGTAGATGATAAGACAATAAAAAATTGGATGAATGATACAAACTCCAATAAATGGGAACCGTATCTTAGAGTTTTAAGAAAAAGAAATCCATATCTCTTAGATCCTTTGGTAGAAGAAATACTAATTGAAAAATCTGCAACTGGAAGATCTGCATGGGTAAGGCTCTTTGATGAAACTTCAGCATCTCTTCGTTTCCCATTTAAAGAAAAGGAATTAAGTGAAGCTGAAATTTTAAATCTTTTATCTGATCCTGACCCTGATAACAGAAAAATAGCAGGGAAGTCATTATCTTCTGTATTAGAGAAAAACAAACGAATTTTTAGTATGATTCTAAACGTAATTTCTAGAGATAGATTTGTTGAGGATAACAAAAGAGGTTTTAAAGGCATTGTATCCTCAAGAAACCTGGACAATGATGTTGAAGATGAGGTTGTGGACGCTCTAGTTAAAACAGTTGATGAAGCTATGCCTAAACTTACTCATAGATATTATAAATGGAAAGCAAAAGAGTTTGGTCAAAGCAAACTAGACTGGTGGGATAGAAACGCACCGCTACCACAAACATCAGAAAAATCAATAGAATGGGATGATGCCAAGAAGATAATTCTTGATTCATTTGCTTCCTTTCATCCTGAAATAAGTAATATTGCAGAATTATTTTTTAAAAACGGTTGGATTGACGCAAGTGTACGTCAAGGAAAAGCTTCAGGGGCATTTGCCCATCCATCGGTTCCTTCCCTACATCCATATATTTTAGTTAATTATCAAGGTAAAATCAGAGATGTAATGACATTAGCTCATGAACTTGGCCATGGGGTTCATCAAATTTTAGCAGCTAAAAATGGGTTATTAATGGCTGAAACGCCATTGACTCTTGCGGAAACTGCATCTGTTTTTGGTGAAATGCTAGTTTTTAGAAAATTACTAGACGAGAGTCCATTAGAACAAAAAAAGCAACTATTAGCAGGTAAGATAGAAGATATGTTAAACACAGTTGCAAGACAAATAGGTTTTCACCAATTTGAAGTCAAATTTCATGAAGCGAGAATAAAATCAGAACTAACGCCAAATGAAATTAGTGATATTTGGATGGAAACCCAGTCTCATGCAGTTGGTCCATCGATAAACCTTAATGGTGATTATAGTGTTTTATGGGGATATATTCCTCACTTTGTTCATACCCCATTTTACGTGTATGCATACGCGTTTGGAGATAGTTTGGTTAACGCACTTTGGCACTCATATCAAATGAGCGACAAAGAAAATTTTTCTAAAAAATATATTGAAATGTTGTCTGCAGGTGGAACAAAAAGTCATAACGAATTATTAAAACCATTTAACTTAAGTGCTTATGAAAGTACTTTTTGGAACCAAGGTATTTCTATGATTACTGGGTTAATGGATGAGTTAGAAGAATTAAAACTTTAATGATTATCAAGGAAAATTAAATTTAAATGAATGATAAAAATGGAACATATGACGAGCTAAGTTCTTCAATGACAGGAGGTAGACTGCGGAGATATGCAAAAGTTACCACTGCCATGGGTGGTTTGGCTGCCAGACTCGCTGGAGAAAAATATCTTGGTATTAAGATAGATAGAGAACAGCACGCTTCTGATTTGAGGGCTGCTCTAGGAGGCTTAAAAGGACCTTTGATGAAAGTTGCTCAAATATTAGCGACTATTCCTGATGCTTTGCCGAAGGAATATGTAAATGAGTTGTCTCATTTACAAGCTGATGCACCTTCAATGGGTTGGCTGTTTGTAAAAAGAAGGATGAAAGCTGAATTAGGTGAGGATTGGTTAAGTCATTTTAAAGAATTTGAAAAAAAAGCTTCTGCTGCAGCTTCTTTAGGACAAGTTCATTTTGCAGAGGACAATGATGGCCAGAAATTAGCTTGTAAATTACAATATCCTGACATGGGATCAGCTGTTCAAGCAGATTTAAAACAATTAAAACTAATTTTTTCATTATATGAAAAATATGACTCTGCTATTTCAACTAATGCTATTCATGATGAACTATCAGACAGATTGAAAGAAGAGCTCAGTTATTCTCATGAAATCAAGAATTTGAAACTTTACAAATATATGTTGTCTGATTTGAAAGAGGTTACCTTACCAAATCCAATTGAACAATTATCTACAAAAAGATTATTGACTATGACCCGCATTGATGGGGTTAAAATAATGAAATTTATTTCAGATAATTCAGATATTCAAATGCGTAATAAAGTTGCGCTTAATATGTTTAAGGCTTGGTATATTCCATTTTATAAATTTGGTGTTATTCATGGAGACCCTCATTTAGGTAACTACACAATACGACCAGATGGGGGAGTTAATTTAATGGATTTTGGGTGTATTAGAATTTTTAGGCCTGATTTTGTAACGGGTGTGATTGAACTATATCAAGCTTTAAGAGATGGAAATGAAGAAAAAGCAGTCAACGCTTATAAAAGTTGGGGTTTTGAAAATCCATCAAAGGAATTAATTAGTGTTCTAAATATATGGGCAAATTTTATATATCAACCTCTTTTAGAAGATAAAGTTAGGTTGATCAACCCAAGTGAATCTGGCCAATATGGTAGAGAAACAGCAGAGAAAGTTCATGAAGAATTGAAAAAAATAGGTGGAGTAACTCCCCCTAGAGAATTTGTTTTAATGGATAGAGCAGCTGTTGGCCTCGGATCAGTTTTTATGCATTTAAAAGCAGAAATTAATTGGTATAGGATTTTTCATGAATTAGTTGGTGATTTTGATGAAAAAAAGTTATCAAAAAGACAAAATGATGCTCTAAAAATTTCTGGTTTAGTATCTAATTGATTAGCTGATGCTTTGTAAGATAGCATCTATAGATTTTTTTGCATCGCCATACACCATTCTTGAATTATCTTTGAAAAATAAAGGGTTTTCAATTCCAGAATAACCTCTTCCTTGTCCTCTTTTTGATATAAAGACTTGTTTGGCCTTCCATACTTCTAATACGGGCATGCCGGCTATAGGACTATTGGGATCTTCTTGGGCAGCAGGATTCACTATATCATTTGCTCCAAGTATCATCACAACATCTGTTTCAGGAAAATCAGAATTAATCTCATCCATTTCAAGAACAATATCATACGGTACTTTTGCTTCTGCAAGAAGTACATTCATATGGCCAGGAAGACGCCCTGCAACGGGATGTATGCCAAATCTTACTTCTTTTTTCTTTGCCCTAAGTCTTGATGTTAACTCTGAAACTGCGCTTTGTGCTTGGGCAACTGCCATCCCATAACCTGGAACTATAATGATACTATCAGCTTCATTTAGTGCATTTGCAACTGATTCTATGTCTATTGCTTTCATTTCTCCTTCTATATCCATAGTAGGTCCTGTCGTGTCACCCCATCCACCTAGAATAACAGAAAGAAAATTTCTATTCATTGCTTTGCACATTATGTATGAAAGTATAGCCCCAGAAGATCCCACCAAAGCTCCGGTTACAATTAATAAATCATTACCAAGCATAAAGCCTGTAGCTGCAGCAGCCCAGCCAGAATATGAATTTAACATCGAAACAACAACAGGCATATCTGCACCACCAATAGCAAGAACCAAGTGTGCTCCAATAATAAATGCAATTATAGTCATTATAATTAATGTCCAGTTTCCACTATGAGTTAGAAACATATAACCAAGAGCAAGACACGCAAATAGCATAATTATATTTAGAGCATGCCTGCCAGGTAAGATTAGAGCTTTACCAGTAATAATTTCAGATAATTTTCCAAAAGCAATAATGGAACCTGTAAAAGTTATTGCCCCAATAAAAACTCCTATAAATACTTCAACATTATGTATCATAAGTTGTGCGTTAGACATTTCAGAGTGTGGTAGTAAAGCTGAATTGATACCTATAAATACAGCAGCCAGCCCAACAAAAGAGTGGAGTGCCGCAACAAGCTGGGGCATTCCTGTCATTTGAACTTTTTTCGCAACAATCGCTCCAATTATAGAGCCTACAACAATTGCAATTATGAGCCAATTTAGCCATTCTGTAACAAACACACTATTACCAAATATTGTAGCTATAACCGCTATGATCATTCCTACAATTCCGAACCACACAGCTCTTTTAGCTTTTTCTTGATTGCTTAATCCACCTAAAGCTAGAATAAAAAGGACGCTAGCAGTAATATATGATGCAGTTAGTAAACCAGTAGTCATTTTTTTGATCCTTTAGCTTCTTTGAAACATTGCAAGCATTCTTTTCGTTACCATGAAGCCACCCACAATATTGATGGTTGCTATAAAAACAGAAATTAATGCTAAAATACTAACAATATCATTGTCTGTTTTCATTTGTAATAGAGCTCCAATTATAATTATGCTTGAAATTGCATTCGTCACGGCCATTAGAGGTGTGTGAAGTGAATGAGATACATTCCAAATTACTTGGTAACCAACAAAACAAGATAAAATAAAAACAATGAAATGTTGCATGAAGTCAGATGGAGCGTATAAACCTATAATCCAAGTTAAAAATGCCCCAATAGTCAAAAGTATAATCTGATTTCTTCCTGAAGCTTTTTCAGCTTCAATTTTTTCTTTATCTAACTCTTCTTGTGTTTTTTGAACTGTTTTTTCAACATGTTTAGCGATAGCGGCAACCTTAGGTTTTGGTGGTGGAAAAGTTATTTTACCATTATGCAAAACAGTAGCTCCCCTTATGACATCGTCGTCCATATTAGTAAAAGGAACTCCATTTTTTTCAGGTGTTAAGTCATCAAGCATATGACGAATATTAGTAGAATATAAATTTGATGATTGTGTTGCCATCCTACTTGGTAAGTCTGTATAGCCAATAACCTTGACCTTATTTTTTGTTTCAACCATTTTGTTAGGAATAGTTACTTCACAATTACCACCTTGTTCAGCTGCAAGATCAACAACAATTGAACCAGGTTTCATTAAATCAACCATTTCTTTAGGCCAAAGCTTTGGTGCAGGCATACCAGGAATTAGAGCCGTTGTAATAACTATGTCAATTTCTGGGGCTTGTTCTCTGAAAAGTTCCATTTCTTTTTTTATAAATTCTTTAGAAGCTGGTTTTGCATAGCCACCTTCGCCACTACCATCAGATGTAAAATCTAACATAAGAAACTCTGCGCCCATAGATTCAATCTGTTCAGCTACTTCAGGCCTTACGTCAAATGCTCTAACAATAGCACCCATCGACTGAGCAGTTCCAATAGCGGCTAATCCAGCAACTCCAGCCCCGATAACAAGAATTTTAGCTGGGGGAACTTTTCCAGCAGCAGTAATTTGACCTGTGAAAAATCTACCAAATTGATTTCCAGCTTCTATTACAGCCCTATATCCTGCAATATTAGCCATTGATGATAAGGCATCCATTTTTTGAGCTCTACTAATACGAGGAATCATATCCATAGCTTGAACTGTGACTTTCTTTTTGCTCAGAGAATCAAGTAAAGCCTTATTTTGTCCAGGCCATATAAAACTAATGATATGCTGATTTGGTTGGATTTTTGAAATTTCAGATTTTTCTGGTCCTCGAACCTTTAAGATTATATTAGAGTCTTTCCAAAGTTGGGAAGCACTTTTAACAATTTGAACACCAGCGTCTTTATAGTCCTTATCAGAAAAATTTGATGTTAATCCAGCACCTGTTTCCAAAAGACAAGTATAACCCAGTTTTTGAATCTGTTTTGCGCTTTCAGGTGTCATAGCAACTCTTGCTTCGCCTTTGAATATCTCTTTTGGACTCCCAACAATCATCTAAAAACTCCGTCAATAACTATATATTCTAATGATAACAAATTAATATATTTATACAAAAAAAAACCGCTAATAATTAAGCGGTTTGGTAAATACATTAAGACAATTCTATACCTATAACTAGTAACCTTCTCTTTCTAATCTTTTTCTCATGAGTTTTCTAACTCTTCTTGTACTTTCCGCCATTTCCCTGGCTCTTCTTTCAGAAGGTTTTTCATAGGCTCTTCTGTTTTTCATTTCCCTAAACATTCCTTCTCTTTGCATCTTCTTCTTCAAAACTCTAAGAGCTTGATCTACATTGTTGTCACGAACAGACACATACATATTTTAAAACCTATAATTATTAGCAAAATAGCGGAATACCATAATACATTGCATGTTTGCAAGTAATTTAATTATTTTTAGCATTTAATTGAAATAAGGTATTATATGCATTAATTATACTAGTATCTATTTATAAATGTGGTTCTATGACAAATAATCAATCTGATAAAAAAGAATTAAAATTTAAGTTAGTTAAAGCCATGTTAACTCATGTTCCTTTTGATGGTTGGGGATGGGATTCTCTTGAACAAGGCGCAGTTGACATAGCTTTTGAAAAAAAGTTGAATTCGGAAGGTCGTAAAACTATATATCAAAACTTGTTTAAAAATGGACCAATTGACTTTATAGAGACTTTTTCAGAAATGATAGATGATCAAATGGAAGAAAGCTATCATTCATTGGTCTCAAAACCAGATAGAATTCCTCAAAAGATAAAAACGCTTATTTTAATTAGGCTGCATTTGTGTCAAAAATATAAAGAAGCGGTAAGATCCTCAATCTCATTGACAGCTATCCCTAAAAATTCAAAGAAATCTCTAAAAATTTTGTATAGAACTTGTCATAGAATTTGGAAAATGGCTGGTGACACATCAACAGATTTTTCATTCTATACTAAAAGAATCTCACTTGCGGCTGTTTACTCATCAACTTTACTTTTTTGGCTAAATGACGTTTCAAGTAAAGAGGATGAGACTTCAGCGTTTTTAGATAGAAGACTTTATGATATTTCACAAATTTCTAATCTCAAAAAGCCTTTTTCTACACTAAAGAAGATTAACAAAAATATTAATAATAAGAAAAATAGTTTAGGTGTTAAATCTTTTTTAGATATTTTTAAAAAAATTAATCAAGTAAGAAAATCAAGTTTCAGTTAAAATTTATTTAAATCATAATATGCCAATTAAAATACATGATAACTTACCTGCTAGAAAAGTTCTTCTAAATGAACTTGTTGATGTAATAAACAGCTCAAACGCAGAGAAGCAAGATATTAGACCATTAAGATTTTTACTATTAAATCTAATGCCAAAAAAACTTCAAACAGAAGTTCAATTTGCCAGGTTAATCGGAGCGTCGCCTTTGCAAATTGAATTAACCTTGATGACTACTAATACCTATTCTCCTAAAAATACTAAAAAAGAACATTTAATTGAATTTTATAAAACTCTAGACGAGATCAAAGATAATTTTTATGACGTTTTAATAATTACCGGTGCTCCTATTGAAACAATTAATTTTAAGGATGTTCAATACTGGCAAGAGTTGAATACTATAATTGAGTGGTCATTAACAAACGTGTTTAGAAGAATAGGCATATGTTGGGGTGCCCAAGCATTACTAAAAGTACTATATAACGTTGAAAAACATACAATGGCTGATAAGTTGTTTGGAGTTTTTGACCATAATTTAAACCAAGAAAAAAAATATAGATTACTTCAAGGTTTTATAGATAGATTTCCTATGCCAGTTTCTCGTTACACTGAGGTTAAAGAGGCTGAAATAAAAAGTACTGGTTTAGAAATTTTAGCCCTTTCCAAAGATTCAGGTGTCGGAATGGTTAGATGCCCTAAGTCAAAAGATTTATTTATTCTTAATCATCTTGAGTATGATGCTATTACTTTGAAAGAAGAGTTTTTAAGAGATAAATCTGAAAATATTACCATTGATATTCCACAAAATTATTTTCCTGACGATGATGTTTTAAGAGACCCCATTAATAGGTGGCGGCCTTATGCCTTTTTATTATTTTCAAATTTTATAAATGAAGTTTATCAAGACGTTCCATTCGAATTTTGTAAAAAATAGTTTAACTAATTTGTTTATTTAAATGGCCCATTTTCCGTCCTGGCTTAGTTTCGTGCTTACCATATAAATATAAAATATAATCTTGGTCTTTAGATGTTTCGCTTATTATATTTTCATATTGACCTATTAGATTTGTCATTTCCCATTTTCCGTTTGATTTTACATCTTTAACAGGTAAACCACACATTGTTCTGATTAAAATATCAAATTGACTATTATCACAACCATTTAAAGTCCAATGAAATGAGTTGTGGGGTCTTGGTGCTATTTCGTTAAAAACTATACTACCGTCTAATAGCTCAAAAAGTTCAACAGCTAAGATGCCATAAAGGCCTAAATTTTCAGATAGTTTTTTTGTCTTTAGCCTGAGGTCTCTTTCATCATCTATATTTAAAATAGCTGGTGCAATAGTTTTTCGTAAAATTCCATTTTCATGATGATTTTGTGATATTGGGAAAAAACCGTCAGAATTATCCGTACTTTTAAAATACATGATAGAGATTTCTCTTTTAAATTCCAAAATTTCTTCTAGAACACATTCAACAGAACCAAGGTTTTCCCATATTTCAAACAAGTTAGAGTGTTTATTAATTCTGACTTGTCCTTTGCCATCATAGCCTAATGAATTTGTTTTTAAAATTCCTCCATTTTCCATTAACTTGGAAGCACTAATTAAATCATCTGTATTTTTAATTAAATACCATTTAGGTGTTTTAAATCCTGATTTTTCAGCTATTTCCTTTTCTTTTGATCTGATTTGTGCAGATCGGAAAACTTTACTATTAGGAATTACAGAAGTTTTGTTTGCTAAAAGTTCTAGTGTTTTTGAGGGTATGTTTTCAAACTCTGATGTGGCACAAACAACATTATTTGAAAATTCAACTAACTTATCAAAATCATCCCATTCACCGTGTGTAAAACTGTTAACCACAGTTTCGGCAGGGTTGTCACCTTTAGGACAATACAAATGAGTTTTATATCCAGCTTTTGTAGCAGACATAGCTATCATTTTACCTAGTTGCCCACCTCCAAGAATTCCTAATATATTATTTTTGTTTGGAAGTATTCTATTTCTAGGTTGATTAATCATTTTCTATATTTGGGGTTATTGGAACTTCGTTAGTTTGTTTTGCTAGCCAGCTTTTTAGAGAAGCATTAACATTAATGTTATAAACAGAAAGTATTTTAGCAGCATAAATTGCAGCGTTGATTGCACCAGCCTTACCTATTGACATTGTTGCAACAGGAACGCCAGCAGGCATTTGAACTATGGAAAGTAGACTATCCATACCTTTTAAAGCAGAACTTTCAATAGGAACACCAATTACGGGTATGTGCGTGTGAGAAGATATCATTCCGGGTAAATGAGCAGCCCCTCCAGCACCAGCTATAATAACATTAAAACCTTGGCCTTCTGCATTTTTTGCAAAATCAAACATTCTCTCAGGAGTTCTGTGTGCAGATATAATTTTAGTGACGACAGGAATTTCTAAATCCCTAAGCGTTTTTTCTGAGAATTTCATTGTTTCCCAATCACTTTGACTACCCATTACTAAGGCAACAGAAGGAGGGTTATGTTTATCAATCATAATTTATCTCTTTATAGAAATATATCTTCTCTTTTATGGAAGATATACTAACTAAAAATTTTTAATTTATTAGTCAGTATTTATGTTTTCACTATCATTTGTTTCAACAGATCCACCTGATTTAATAATAGCTTCGTCTAAATCTTCTTGGCTACACAAACTTAATAAAACTGGGTGTTTTGCTGTAATATTAGAAATATTCCAATGGCTTCTGGTTCTTATTTTTTCGATAGTGTCTTTTGTAGTTCCAATTAATTTTGAAATTAGATTATTTTTAACTTCTGGATGGTTTTTGACTATCCATGCAATAGCATCTGGCTTATCACCTCTTCTGGCCAGAGGTATATATTTTGGACCTTTGTTTTTTGTTTTAGGTTCATATGATAATGACGAAGCTCTTTTTAAAAATAAGGATGGGTCATCACAACATTTATCTATTTCATCTTGGGTTAGTTGTCCATTTTGAATTGGGTCAAAGCCAATAATTCCTTGACCAACGTCTCCATCTGCAATTGCTTGAACTTCCAAAGCATGAAGATTACAAAATTCGGCGATTTGTTCAAAAGTTAATGTGGTGTTATCAATTAACCAAACAGCAGTTGCTTTTGGCATTAAAAGTGAAGACATTATTTAAACTCCGTTTGTCTTTTTAAAGACAATAAAATTACATACAACAAAATTGTTATATCTTGCATCAGTATAATGAATAATTTTCTGAAACTTTTCAATTTTTAAGTTGAATTCTTATTTTTGTCAATCTAAGAACTCTATATTTTTTTTGGTAGAGGTAACATATATTTTGGAAATATAACGCTTACTTTATAGTGCGAGAAATCGCATTTTAAGTTATTATCATTTTCAAATAAATAAAGTTGAGATAATTTAATTTTTGCTATCCCATAATGATAATTATCATTTGTGTTTTCAGTAATAGAAACAATTTCTCCTATTTCAATATCATTTAGTAAAATTCGCCTATCTTTAGTTTTGTCAAATTTAAGAAGTGATAGGTCAGTATTTTTAAATTTTATAGGAACATATTTCTTTTTAACTAAACCTTTCCATTTAATTCTAGCGTTGACTTCTTGACCAATGAAACAACCTTTATCAAAACTAATTCCACCTAATAAATCTAAATTTATTTCAGATGGTAGTGTCATATTTGGTTCTATCTCCGATGGACCCTCTAAAATACAGTTCTTAAACCTCAAAAAATCATAGAAATCTCTATTATATATTGTTTTAAGTATACTCTTATCTTTACAATAAATTCGTCTTATTTCTTTATTAAGAAATCTTTTATCAGTAAATGTATTGCTGGTTTCGATGTTTTCATTAGATACAAAAACCTTGTAGTCTGTACTTTGTATTTCGACTTCTTTTCTTAGGTTATACATATTAATTTTTTTTATTAGATCATTGATCTGGTTTTTGTCGCACTCGATGTTAATCGTGGGGTAGTTATTATGATCATTAGAAGCATTAACGCTTATTAACATATCAAAGAGAATTCGTCCTTGAGGTGATAATAAGGCGCATGGAGCTATTACATTTAGCTCTAATTTTTTTAAATCAGTTGTCAGAATATTATTAAGAAATTCGATACATTCAGGCCCTAAGACTTTAAAAACTATCCTGTTCTCAAGAAAAGTATTAATTTTTTCCATTATTAAACATCAATTTTATTGATTGCACTTATTACAGCTAAAATTGGCGCCACAGTAATACTTGTATCAATTCCACATCCAAAAATGGAATCTTTTCCATCATTAAATTTAAGTTCTACATATGCTGCAGACTCAGCTTTGGAAGTTGCACTTCTTGTATTTTGACCAAAATCTTCAAGAGTAAATTTTAATTTAAAATTTTCTCGCATACCATTCACAAAAGCAGAGATAGGACCATTGCCTTGAGAAGAGAATTGAAAGATTTCACCCTTAAAACTAACTTTAGCATTAATTATCTCTAAGTTTGATTCTCTGTTGGCACCTTCAACTTTAAAATCAATTAATTCATATGGACCTTTGATTAAAAAGTTTTCTGAAAAAGTTTTCCATATCACATCACTAGTAATTTCGCGGCCTGTTTGGTCAGCTATTTTTTGTACTTTTGAAGATAACTCTATTTCAGCTTTTTTAGGTAATTTAATGTGATAATCAGTTTCTAAAAGCCAAGCGGTTCCACCCTTGCCTGATTGGCTATTAACTCTTATTATGGCTTCGTAAGTTCTACCGATATCTGCGGGATCAATTGGTAAATAAGGAACAGCCCATTTGTTACTTTTTGTTTTTTCTATATTTTCCATTCCCTTTCTTATGGCATCTTGATGGCTCCCTGAAAATGCCGTGTGAACAAGAGATCCTGCATACGGATGTCTTTCATGAACTGGAAGTCTATTACAGAACTCAGCTGTTTCAATTAAATCATTAATCTGACTGAAATCAAGATTAGGGTCTATACCTTGGGTTAACATATTTAGACCTAATGTTACTAAATCTACATTACCTGTTCTTTCTCCGTTTCCAAACAATGTTCCTTCTACTCTATCTGCGCCTGCCATTAATCCTAATTCTGTGGCAGCTATTGCGGTGCCTCTATCATTATGAGGGTGAAGTGATAGTATTACCCTTTCCCTATTACTAAAATTACTTCCCATCCATTCAATTTGATCTGCGTGAACATTGGGAGTAGACATTTCTACTGTTGCAGGTAAATTTATTATAACGGGCTTTTCTTTTTTTGCTTCCCAAACATCTAAAACTGCTTCACACACCTCTAAGGCATATGGTAATTCAGTCCCAGTAAAACTCTCTGGAGAGTACTGTAATCTTATATTTGAGTTATTAAGTTTATGGAGATTTTCAGCAATTATTTTTGCCCCATCGGTAGCAATTTTCTTCACTCCTTGCATGGTTTCTTTAAAAACAACTTCTCTTTGTAAAGTGCTAGTCGAATTATAAAGGTGCATAATTGCATTTTTACAACCTTTAAGGCTTTCAATAGTTTTTAATATCAGAGGTTTTCTTGATTGAGTTAAAACTTGAACGCTCACATCTGAAGGAATATGTCCATCTAAGATTAATTCCCTTACAAAATTAAAATCAGTTTCAGAAGCTGATGGGAAGCCGATTTCAATTTCTTTAAAACCCATTTTAACTAATTGTTTAAACATTCGCATTTTTCTGATTGAGTCCATTGGTTCAACCAGAGCTTGATTGCCGTCTCTTAAATCAACTGAGCACCAAGTGGGAGCTTTTGTGATAATATTATTTGGCCATTGCCTATTATCTATTTTAACTGCTGGATACGGATCATATTTTTTATGGCTGTTATTCATAATTCTTTACCTTAATTTAAGTTTATTGCTTAATTTAATTAATTAATAAATCTATCCCGAACTCCTTAGAGCACGGGTTTCTTAATAAATTTAACAAACTTAGTGGTTTTGAATTATTTTTATGTATCATGTCAAAACTTTATCAATTCTATTAATATTAAGTCAAGTTTTTACAATAATATAAGTTTTTTTAATATTGCCAAATACAATGTTTAAAACTACTTTGCATTGAAATAGATACAATATAACTAATTATTCTATACAGGGTTTTAATGAAGGACATTAAACTAATAAGAAATTTTTCAATAATTGCTCATATTGACCATGGCAAATCGACACTTGCTGACCGACTAATCCAAGAATGTAAAGGGTTAGAGGATAGAGAGATGAAAGAGCAAGTACTTGATAATATGGATATTGAAAGAGAACGTGGTATTACAATCAAAGCACAGACAGTAAGGTTGCTATATAAACATACAGATAATCAAACTTATACATTAAATTTAATGGATACTCCTGGTCATGTTGATTTTGCTTATGAAGTTTCTCGTTCTTTATCTGCATGTGAGGGATCATTACTAGTTATAGATTCATCACAGGGGGTAGAAGCACAAACTTTAGCTAATGTTTATCAAGCAATAGATGTCAATCATGAAATTGTTACGGTTTTAAACAAAATAGACCTTCCAGCTTCAGAACCAGAACGCATAAGAAAACAGATAGAGGATGTAATTGGTTTGCCAGGAGAGGAAGCTATAGAGGTTTCGGCAAAAACTGGTCAAGGTATCAAAGAGGTTTTATCAACTTTAGTTGAAAGTCTTGCGCCTCCAACAGGTAATCCAAACGCTCCGTTGCAGGCATTATTAATAGATAGTTGGTATGATCCTTATCTGGGTGTTTTAACTTTGGTAAGGGTCGTAAATGGTACTTTAAAAAAAGGTCAAAAAATACGATTTATGTCAACTAAAGTATCACACACTATAGAAAAACTAGGAATATTTACACCTAAAATTCTAAACGTTGATCAATTAGGACCAGGTGAAATAGGTTTTATTACAGCTTCTGTTAAAACAGTTGCAGATTGTAAGGTAGGTGACACAATAACAGAAGACCGTAATCCAGTTTTGACTATGTTGCCTGGTTTCAAACCTTCTGTACCGGTTGTTTTTTGTGGCCTTTTCCCAATGGACAATGCACAATTTTCAGATTTACGTGAGGCTTTGAGCAAGCTTTCTCTAAATGATGCATCATTTAGCTTTGAAGCTGAAACTTCTGCTGCATTAGGTTTTGGATTTAGGTGTGGTTTTTTAGGGTTGCTGCACATGGAAATTATTAGAGAAAGATTGTCTAGAGAGTTTGATTTAGACCTTATTTCTACTGCACCATCAGTTGTATATAAGGTTCAAAAGAGTGACGATACAAACCAATTGCTTCACAACCCTGCAGATTTGCCTGATATTAATCACATCAATTTTATTGAAGAGCCATGGATCAAAGCAACTATTATGGTTCCAGATGAATATGTTGGCTCAGTTTTGACTTTGTGTACCGAAAGAAGGGGCGAACAAATAGATTTAACATACGCTGGAACAAGAGCTATGATTATTTATAAATTACCTCTAAATGAAGTTGTGTTTGATTTTTATGACAAATTGAAAAGTATGACATCAGGTTATGCCAGCTTTGATTATCAAATGGATGATTATAAAAAAGGTGATCTTGTAAGGGTATCGATTTTAGTTAATGGCGATCCTGTAGATGCCTTGGCTATGATAAGCCATCGGGAGCAAGCTGAAACTAGAGGTCGTGCAATATGTACAAGATTAAAGGATTTGATACCTAGGCAATTGTTTAAGGTGGCTCTGCAAGCAGCAATTGGCGGCAAGGTTATAGCTAGAGAAACTATCTCCGCCATGAGAAAAGACGTTACTGCAAAATGTTATGGCGGCGACATAAGCCGTAAAAAGAAGCTTCTAGAAAAACAAAAAGCGGGTAAAAAAAGAATGAGACAATTTGGTAGTGTAGAAATACCCCAAAATGCTTTTTTTGAGGCTCTTAAAATGGGTGATAATTAATTTGTTACTTTATTGATTGATTGTTAGCTCTTTTCCTTCCCGATTTCTTTATTCCAAATGTTATTAGAATAAAACTAAAGAAAGCTAAAACTGGAGCTGCAGGTAGCAATAAAATTGAAGATATAAATGGATGCCAAATAAAGCCTGAGCAATTTAATATTTCTAAAGCAGAGCATGGGTCAACGTATCTACTTATTATGGTTTCTGTTAATTGGAGGCTGCCAGGAGAAAAGTGAAACCATAATTGACCTAATTGAATTACAGTAGATTTATTGTCAATCTGTGAAATTATGTCAAAATAATTACTAACTAAAGTAAGTATAAAAAAGACTATTCCTAGAAAAATTAAAAGTCTGCCAATTATCAATTTTTTTCCTCAATAAACCTTATATTAATGTAAAAGTTATAATTGTAATTTCAATAAAAGAATAGTTTATATTCACTTGCTCCTTCTAAATTGTTAATGTAGAGTTTTGGTTCTTTGGAGGGGTGGCCGAGCGGTTTAAGGCGCACGCCTGGAAAGCGTGTTGGGGTTAACGCCTCTCAAGGGTTCGAATCCCTTCCTCTCCGCCAATATATAAATATATAATAAAATCAATAGCTTATGATAATTAAAATATCATTTGTACCCAGAATGTACCCAGTTTAAATCCATCAAACATATTTGTTTATTTAGCAGAATATTAATAAGAAGTTAGTTGCAAGATAAAACTACTTAAAAAGTTGTTTAATTAAGTACTTGTGTTATCATGTTAAGTAGATGTTTTAGGAAGTTTTATTAATTATATCAAAGGTCAATTATGTTTAAATTTTTGCTGTCTTTGGCGATTTACTTTTCATTTATTTTTATTTCTTACGCAGACCATGGTCCAAAAAAAATGTGGAAACGTCAAATAGTTCCCTTTTTTGATATGCATCAAACTAAAATGTTAGGCCCTTTTTCAATAAATATTCACAGTTATGGTGAAAAACAAAATCTTGATACTATAAATTTAAAAAAGGAAAACTTTGATAATATTTTCAAAGACAAACTTAACTTGGCAGCACTGGTCAAAAAAAATAATGGACTTGTTTATGCAAGGTTTAATAAAAAAAGAAAGATTGACAGTAATACGATACTGCAGGGCATGTCTATGTCTAAGACAGCTCTTTCCACAGCTATTGGAACGTTACTTTGTAATGGTAATATTGACTCACTGAATGATGAGTTAGGTAAGTATTCACCATCACTTGCTAAAACTCCATATGCAAAAATCTCAATTAAAAATACCTTACAAATGAATAGTGGGGTTGCTCCAATACAAAATGGTTATAAGTTAAAAAGAAAAATGAACCAAATGGCAATTGGTATACGTAAGCATGAAGGGAAAGGTGACATGCTTAAGTCTATTTCAATATTAAATGGAAATGCTAGAGAACAAGGTTCAAAGTTTTTCTATTTTACATCTGATTCATTTGCACTTTCTATTATGATTTCAGATTTAACAAATAAACCAGCCAGTGAAATTTTTTATGAAAATGCGTTCAAAAAATTTAGTACAAATAAATTTATGCATTGGGTTTCAGATAAAAAAGGGATTACAGTTTCTCAGGCTAGATTGACTATGACAGCAATAGATTGGTCTAACTTTGGTCAATTTGTTCATGACGAAATGAAAAATGATACTTGTTTAGGTAAATTTTATAAAGAAGGTATAAAAAATTCTATTCAAACACATAGAGAAGGCGTACGTTATGGATATCAGTTTTGGGTTTATAAAGTAAATGGTGTTCCTTCTTTAACGATGACTGGCCATGGGGGTTTTTTCAACATCATTAATAGCAAGAAAAACACTATAACTTCTATTTTCTCAGTTGATGAAAAATATAAGTATGGCAATCTTTTTAGCAAAGGTATGATTTCTAAGTTAGCAAGTGAAATAAATTAAACTAGGTTTAATTTAATCCCTTACTCTTCGCTAATTAGATAATTATGCTGAGTTATGCTGTGTCAAAGCTTATAGCCATGCTTGGTTTTTGTTGACAAAAACACTTTAGGTCTCTTCATTATAAAGCTATGAAAAGACAAAACTTAAAATTATCCGACTGGAAATTAAAAGCCGAAAAATCCCTCCCAGCATCAGGGTTCGGTAATTTTGATGAAAATATTATTATTGCAAGAGGCCAGGGAAGTCATGTATGGGACGAAAATGGTAAAAAATACATAGATTACCTTATAGGTTCAGGCCCAATGTTACTAGGCCATGGCAACCCTGAAGTTCTTGAAGCAGTTTACGAACAATTACCAAACGGAACTACTTTTTTTGCAAATAATTCTAAGGGTATAGAATTAGCTGAAGCGATTTGTGAGGCTGTAGCGTGTTGTGAGAAAGTTCGCTTTGTTGCTTCAGGAAGTGAGGCTGACATGTACGCCATGAGACTTGCTAGGGCATTTACTGGTAAAAACAAAATTATTAAGTTCGAAGGTGGATATCATGGAATGAGCTCTGAAGCTCAAATGAGCTTATCTCCAACTACTGAAGTAAATTTTCCACAATCAGTACCAGATAGCGCTGGAATTCCAAGCTCAGTAGAAAATGAAGTGTTAATAGCACCTTTTAATGATTTAATTGCTGTTGAAAATATCATGAATGAAAATCAAGATATTGCTGCTGTAATAGTAGAACCTTTACAAAGAATAATACCACCAATACCAGGGTTTCTCACTGCTTTAAAAGGATTATGTAAAAAGAAAAATATTTTATTAATTTTTGACGAAATTGTTACTGGTTTCAGGTTAGCTTATGGAGGAGCACAAGAACACTACAACGTTGTTCCAGATATTTGTACCTTAGGTAAGATTATTGGTGGTGGTTTTCCATTAGCAGCTATTGGTGCGAGTGCTGATATTATGAAACATTTTGACAAAGGCCTTGTTAAAATTA